>JABFRJ010000507.1 GCA_013141255.1 Hyphomicrobiaceae bacterium | reverse complement strand
GCGCGGGCATGACGTTTGGAAGTGGATTGTCGTCGGTATCGAAAGCCACGTCTAATACCGCTTCCGGAATGCCAATGTCGGCGAGGACGATGTCGCCGCAATGTTCACGCCCGGGGAGCAGGAGGTGGCCGGGTTTCAGACGGAAGAATGTTACGGTGCGGGTGGCTTTGACGACGTAGTCGCCGATGGGTGCACCGGTGTTGCCGTCGATGCCACTGGGTATGTCGATGGCGAGCACGGGACGTTGGTTCAGGTTGGCAATGACGATGGCGCCACCGGCATCGCCGACAATGGGCCGTGTGAGGCCGACACCAAAGAGTGCGTCGATGACGAGGTCGGGATCGTCGAGTAACGCTGGCCAGTCTTCGGCAATGCCGCCGGTCCAGCGGTCAGCCATGATGGCAGCGTCGCCCGATAGTTTTGTGCGGTCGGTAAAGAGGGCCAGTGCTACTTCGTAGCCGCGTTCTTTTAACAGACGTGCCGCAACGAAGCCGTCGCCACCGTTGTTGCCGGGGCCGCAGAGGACGCTGATGCGCGCACCGGGGGTGACCATTTTAGTTGCAGTGTCGGCGACGGCGCGGCCAGCGTTTTCCATCAACGTAAGCGACGGTACGCCTGCTGCGACGGCGAGGCGATCGGCCTCGGCCATTTCAGCTGCGGTCAGGAGTTCGATGGGCAGAGAGTAAGGCTCGACTGTGGGCTGCATGTGTCTCGAGATGGGTTCGGGAGGCCTGTGCTTATGGCAGACATCTGGGTGCGACCACTCTAGCCTTGCAGGCAGGGAGGTACCAAGGGCGGTTTGTTTTCGCCTAAAAAATAGGCAATAAATCTAAAAAATATGCAGAAAGCCGTGGGTTTCGGCTTTAGTTTGTGGGCGCTCTGTCGTGTAACACCCCATAATACGGAACGATGTGATGCTGGTTAGAGCTGGCACGTATCCTGCTCTGTCAGAGTGTGGTTAAGGAAATGTGTGGTCTTGGCGTCTGGGGCCAAGGTCCGGGTGAGGGTTCCATGAAGAAGATTGAAGCAATCATCAAGCCGTTCAAGCTCGACGAAGTGAAAGAAGCGCTGCAAGAGATTGGTTTGCAAGGCATTACTGTGATTGAAGCGAAGGGCTTTGGTCGGCAGAAAGGTCATACTGAGCTCTATCGTGGGGCCGAATATGTTGTCGATTTTCTGCCGAAAGTGAAAATTGAAGTGGTGCTATCTGACGAGATGCTGCCAAAAGCTATTGAAGCGATCCAACGAGCGGCGAAGACGGGTCGGATTGGGGACGGAAAGATTTTCATCTCGACGATTGAAAACGCAATCCGTATTCGTACGGGTGAAAGCGGAAACGACGCCGTTTAAGTTTCAAGAATTGCCTAGTGCGCGGCCTCATTTGAATGGAGGTGTGCACTCGGCTGGACGTTCAACACGATTGTTCAACAGGGGACACGCAGATGCCTGGTAAGCCAAAGACAGCCGCCGACGTCATGAAGATGATGAAAGACAAGGATGTCAAATTCCTCGACATTCGCTTCACCGATACACGCGGCAAAATGCAACACGTAACCGCCGATGCATCTTGCGTTGATGACGCAATGTTTGCTGACGGCTATGCCTTCGACGGTTCGTCGATTGCAGGCTGGAAGAGCATTGAAGCGTCGGACATGCTGCTGATGCTCGATCCATCAACAGCGCACATTGATCCGTTTTTCGCGCAAACGACGATGGCGATTTTCTGCGACGTGCTTGAGCCGTCGACGGGTGAAATGTATGAGCGCGATCCGCGTTCGATTGCAAAGCGCGCTGAAGCCTATCTCAAGCAAACCGGCATCGGCGATACAATCTTCGTTGGTCCGGAAGCTGAATTCTTCATCTTCGACGACGTGAAGTTCGCGTCCGACCCCTACAACACGGGCTTCAAGCTCGACAGCTCGGAACTGCCGTCCAACATGGACCGCGACTACGAGATGGGCAATCTTGGCCACCGTCCACGCACCAAGGGTGGGTACTTCCCTGTGCCGCCAATCGATAGCTGCCAGGACATCCGCTCGGAAATGCTGTCGGTGATGGCTGAAATGGGCGTCGTCGTTGAAAAGCATCACCACGAAGTGGCGTCGGCGCAGCATGAGCTGGGTACCAAGTTCGGTCCGATGGTGCAGATGGGCGACCACATGCAGATCTATAAGTACGTGATCCATCAAGTGGCGCAGGCTTACGGCAAGACGGCGACGTTTATGCCGAAGCCCATTTTCGGCGACAACGGTTCGGGGATGCACGTTCACCAGTCGATCTGGAAAGACGGTAAGCCGACGTTCGCTGGTAACAAGTATGCTGACCTTTCGGATTCCTGCCTGTTCTACATCGGCGGTATCTTGAAGCATGCGAAGGCACTTAACGCGTTCACGAACCCATCGACGAACTCGTATAAGCGTCTGGTTCCTGGCTATGAAGCGCCCGTGCTGCTCGCTTACTCGGCGCGCAACCGCTCGGCGTCGTGCCGTATTCCGCTGGCGTCGAACCCGAAAGCCAAGCGCGTTGAAGTGCGCTTCCCTGATCCAGCCGCCAATCCTTACCTCGCGTTTGCTGCGATGTTGATGGCTGGTCTCGATGGCATCGAGAACAAGATCCATCCGGGCGAAGCTATGGACAAAAACTTGTATGATCTGCCACCGGCAGAACTCAGCAAAATCCCAACCGTTTGTGGTTCGCTCCGCGAGGCGCTCGAAAGCGTCGACAAGGATCGCGCGTTCCTGAAGAAGGGCAATGTGTTCACCGACGAAATGATCGACGCGTATATCGAACTGAAGATGGAAGACGTGATGCGCACCGATATGACCCCACATCCGGTCGAGTTCGATATGTACTATTCGGTCTGATTTTTTCGATCAGGTTTGATTTTTGCGAAGGGCGGTCGAAAGACCGCCCTTTGTCGTTCGGGGTATTGACGGTGTTGTGTGTCACTTCCCCATTCCGCGCGAGATGAGCGTTTCGGCGTCGTGGTTTTCGCCTGTTGAGAGCGCACAGATGCGGGAGAGGGTGGTTAGGGGCATGCCGGTCTCGGTGGCCCAGGCATTGAATTGCGCTTCGATCTTTTTCAGATCATTTTTTGACGTAGGGTTCTCGGCGATGTCGAGGCCTGCGTCGCGCAGGCATGCGACGACATCGTGCGTGAGTACGTAACTGTCGCGACCAACGAAGCGGAGGAAGTATTGCCCGCTCATGCCGCCGAGGCGGGTGCCGTTTTTAGCAAGATAGTCGAGGAGACCGGTTTGATCGGTCGTGGGGCAGGCGGCGAGGAATTTGCCGAAGGTCCCGTGTTCTTTGGCGACGCGTAAAACGAAATCGGCGTTGGTGCGCACGGACATGATCTTTGCCGGGTGGCGGACGATGCCTTTGTTTGTGGTGAGGGCATCCCAGAATTCGTCAGGCTGATGGACGAGGCGTTTTGGATCGAATTTTAGAAAGGCGCGTTCAAAGTAGGGCCACTTTTTCTCGACGACGGACCAAACGAATCCAGCAGAGAATATGCGTTTGGTCATCTCCGCCAGAACGCGGTCGTCTTTGAGTTTTGCGAGCGCGGCATTGGTCGGCGGGGCGGGTAGAAGATTGGCCAGCGCCTTCGGACCGCCCTTGCGTTTGACGGCTCTGGCTTCGATTTTGGCGAAAGGGGTGGATGCGGTCATGCGGTGCCTCTCGATGCACCGCTTGTCGGTGCAAATCTCGCCGCATCTTCTCGCAACGCACAAACGGGTGCAACGCATGGACATCTTTTAATGTTACAAAAATCTTGCGATCTGGGAAAATTTGTAACATAAGTATCAAGATGCAGAAAATGGACATGCGAGGCATGTTGTGGCCCGCTAATGTTCGTCGTCAGCAATATTGCCGCGGGAGGCGTGCCGATGTACACACAGGCTCTCAACACCAAGGAGGAGGCGGTCGCGACGCGTCCTGAGGACGCCGCCAAGTTAGCGCGGTTCCAAGCGATTGTGGATGTTGAGGATAAGATCGAGCCGAATGACTGGATGCCGGGTGGGTATCGCAAGACGTTGCAGCGGCAGATTTCGCAGCATGCGCATTCGGAAATCATCGGAATGCAGCCTGAGGGCAACTGGATCACGCGAGCGCCGTCGCTGAAGCGGAAGGCCGCGTTACTGGCTAAGGTGCAAGACGAGGGCGGGCACGGGCTTTATTTGTATGCCGCCGCAGAGACGCTCGGTATCAGCCGCGAAGACTACTGCGAGCAATTGCATTCGGGCAAAGCCAAGTACTCGTCGATCTTTAACTATCCGACATTGACGTGGGCGGATATGGGTATCATTGGCTGGCTCGTTGACGGTGCGGCGATCATGAATCAGATCCCGCTTTGTCGTTGCAGCTATGGGCCGTATGCGCGCGCTATGATCCGCATCTGTAAGGAAGAGAGCTTCCATCAGCGCCAAGGTTACGAAATTATGATTACGCTTTGCCGAGGGACGGCTGAGCAGAAAGCGATGGCGCAGGAAGCGCTCAATCGTTGGTGGTGGCAGGCGTTGATGATGTTCGGTCCGTCGGACAAGGACTCGATGCACTCGGCTGACAGTACTAAATGGAAGATCAAACGATTTTCCAACGATGAACTTAGGCAGAAATTCATCGATGCGACGATCCCGCAGGGGCAATATCTCGGACTGACGTTTCCTGATCCTGAGCTGAAATTTAACGCGTCGACAGGGCATTGGGAGACGGGCGAAATCGACTGGAGCGAGTTCAAACGTGTTGTTGCAGGCGACGGGCCGTGCAACCGGGATCGCATGAAGGTGCGCAATGCTGCTCACGCGGCTGGCGCTTGGGTGCGCGAAGCGGCACACGCGTTTGCCGAAAAGCGACGCGCACGCATGGCTACGGCCAAGGTAGCTGCGGAGTAGAAATTATAGTCGGCACGTGTTTGACGGTTTCGCGAAGTACTAAATTGGTTGTTCCGGATGAAGGGTGCTGCACCTCCAAAGTGAGGGTTTAGGAAGTGTTAAGACATTCGCAACTTTGGCCCTGCTACGTTTGCCACTCGCGCTGCAAGATCTGATTCGATGGTGTAATGGGATGTTCATTTTCGACCATTTATTGAATACGCTGGTTTACCCGGTGGTGCGTTTGTTTAGCGTTGGTGATTCGCTTGCGCTGCTATGGCTGGCTGCTTCGCTTATGTTCTTGCTCGCCGTCATCGCAATTGACCGAGGATTGCGGCGGCGACAGATTGTTTTGCGCCGCGTGATCCGTTTTGCGCTACCGATGCGCATAGTGCTGCATCGTTCGTCCATCCTCGACTATAAATTGTTCGTTGTTAATTCTGTTATCATGTTTGGGTTGCTTGGCTTTTTTGTCATGACCGCCCCGCAATGGCAGGCATTGACATCTTATGCTCTCGGCGCTGTTTTTGGACCGCCAGCGGTTGCGACGGTCTCTAGTTGGGGTGTATTCATTTTGACTACTGCGCTGCAAATTTTAGCGCTGGATTTTGGTTATTGGCTCGCTCACTACTGGTTCCATAAAAGCCCGGTCATGTGGGAGTTCCACAAGGTCCACCACTCAGCCGAAGTGATGACGCCCGCGACTGAATGGCGCCAGCATCCGGTTGAGCTGCTCGCGATCCCTGCTGTCTATGGTCTCACGTCGGGTGTGACTTATGCTGTCGTCGTGCATATCTTTGGTGCAGAGGCGCAGAAGTTGGGATTGATGGGGCAAAATTTGATTTTAGTTGCTCATCTGGCGACGTTTCACCATCTGCGCCATTCTCATGTACACATGCCTTTTACAGGACTTTGGGGCCGAATTTTTCACAGCCCGGCGCATCATCAAATCCACCACTCGGCCAATGAAATTCATTTTGGGAAAAATCTCGGCTATTTGTTTTCGATTTGGGATTGGCTGTTTGGTACGCTTCATATGCCGCGACGGGGGGAGCAATTGGTGTTGGGTATCGGTCCGGAGGGCGACAGTCATACTACGGTTCGCCAGGTTATGCTTGAGCCGTTCCGTAATGCCTTCCGTCTGCTCAAGCCATCGTCCAAGCCTTAGTGTGTTTGAGTAAAGATCGTGCTGCGTCCACTGTTTGCGAGTTGAGTTTGCTTATGTTTGAAACACCGATGCCGCTGTGGGAAGTTTTTATTCGGAACCGATCGGGGTTGCCGCATCGACATTGTGGGTCAGTGCATGCGACTGACGAGGTGATGGCGTTGCAAGCTGCGCGTGATGTTTATACGCGGCGGGGTGAGAGTGTTTCCATTTGGGTGGTTCCGTCGACTGCAATCGTCGCGTCAGATCCTTCTGATAAGGACGCGATGTTCGAACCAACTGCGTCGAAGATTTATCGGCATCCAACATTCTATGAGATACCCGAAGACGTCGGACATATGTGAGGCGTGTTGCTGATGACAGACAAGTCCGCATTGTTTGATTTTGTAGTGGCGCTGGCGGATGACGCGCTGGTCCTGGGACACAGACTATCGGAATGGAGTGGGCATGCGCCGACGCTTGAGCAGGATATTGCGCTATCGAATCTCGGTCTTGATCTGATTGGGCAGGCGAGACTGTTTTATACCTACGCCGGTGAGATTGAAGGCGCGGGCCGCAACGAGGACGATCTCGCGTATTTTCGCGACCAGGGGCAATACCGGAATTTGCTTTTGCTTGAGCTGCCCATTGGGGATTTCGCACAAACCATGGCGCGGCAGTTTCTTTACTCGGCATTCCTGGAACCATATTTTGCCGCCATGATGCGCTCGACGGATGTGAGGCTAGCTGAAATTGCCTCGAAGGCTGTCAAAGAGATGACCTATCACGTGCGACATACAGCCGAGTGGGTGATCCGGCTCGGAGATGGCACGGAAGAAAGTCAGAAACGTCTTGTGTCCGCGCTCGATGATTTGTGGTGCTATACGGGGGAAATGTTTGTCGAAACGGCGTCGGAACGACTGTTGGTTACTATGGGCATTGCGCCTGATAAGGCCGAAATCAAATCGCAGTGGTTGACGCGGGTGGGGCGGGTTTTGACAGAGGCGACTGTAGAGACACCGCGCGACGGTCGCATGCAAAGTGGCGGTCGCAGCGGGCGACACACTGAGCATCTCGGGCACTTGCTTGGCGAGATGCAAGTGTTGGCACGGTCGCATCCGGGGGCTGTGTGGTGATGTTCACATTAGCGGCCACCGACACGGACGTTGATCGTGAGTTGGCACGGGCGTTGGTGGTTGCGGGTGATGTACCTGATCCTGAAATTCCTGTGGTGACACTCCTGGATCTTGGTGTGTTGCGTGGAGTGGAGCGGCGGGATGGCATTATTGTTGTAAAACTGACGCCGACATACACGGGGTGTCCGGCAACAGTGGCCATCCGGCTTATGGTGGAGACAGCGCTTATGGATGCTGGGTTTGGTTGTGCGCGGGTTGAGACAGTGTTGTCGCCAGCTTGGACGACGGACGACATCACCGAGCGTGGACGGGAGCGGCTCAAAGAGTTTGGTATTGCGCCGCCAGAAAATGGTGCGCGGTTGACGTTGTTTGGGTCTGAGACTGTGACGTGTCCGCGCTGTGCGTCGACGGTAACTGAGAAAATATCCGAGTTCGGTTCCACTGCTTGCAAGGCGTTGTGGCGCTGCACATCCTGTAGAGAACCATTTGATTATTTTAAGTGTCTGTAATGGCCATAGAAGAATCGTTTCACAACCTCCGTATTGCTCAAGTAGATCGGCTGGCGCCGGATGCGATAGCGGTGACGCTAGACGTGCCGGAAGTATTGCAACCGGCGTTCCGGTTTAAACCAGGGCAGCATATGGCCGTGCGAGCGATGATAGAGGGCAAGGAGGAGCGACGTACATATTCAATTGCGTCGGGCTCAGATGGGGTGTTGCGCGTTGGTATCCGCGAAGTACCGGGGGGGATATTTTCGACCTGGGCGCAATCAGCATTGAAGCCCGGTGTGACACTCGATGTGGCAGGGCCGGTTGGGCGGTTTGTATTGCCAGCAGGGACGGGTGCTGCGCGGCATATCCTTTTTGTGTCGGCTGGCGCGGGTATTACGCCTGTGCTCGGGATGATTGTGGATGCGTTGGAGCGCGAACCGGAGACGTCGGTGACGTTGCTCTACGGTAATCGTTCAACTGAGGCGGCGATGTTTCTTGAAGAGATCGAGGGGCTTAAGGACCGGTTCCCGGCGCGATTTGATTTGCTGCATATTTTGTCGCGGGGAGGCGACGGAGATACGCCTATTCTTGAGGGCCGGTTGACGGGCGACAAGATAAAGGAACTGGCGGAGCGGCGGATTGATTTTGCCAGTCTGTCGTTGGTCTATCTGTGCGGTCCTGGCAGCATGATCAAGGACGTTCGCAATGCCTTGGAAGTACTTGGTGTTAAGCGCGAGGCCATAAAGTTTGAATTCTTTGCGGCGAGTGCGGGAGCGTATCATCCGGTTGAGCGTGTGCAGGCCCGCAAAGCTGTCGCGACGGGGGATCAGATAACGGCGACTGCTATTCTGGATGGTGTGCGGACAAATTTTCTATTGAGTCGTGGTCAACATGTGCTTGAAGCTGTGCTGAAAGTCGGCGTTAAGGCACCGTACTCGTGTACCGGTGGGATGTGCTGTACATGTCGAGCGCGTGTCGTTGAGGGAACTGCAAGCATGACGGTCAACTACAGCTTGGAGCCTTGGGAAATCGACAAGGGGTTTGTATTGACATGTCAGGCAGTGGCGACAGGCGACAAGCTCGTCATCGATTACGACGCGATGTGACGCTTTAACGTGCGGCGCGGAGAGTTCGGGCCAGACGAATCGGACGTTCGATGTAATTTGACGTTAGTTCTGGAGCTAGCATCAAGCCCCAGACAAGGCCAATGAGTAGGTGCAAATGGCGCCAATGATCGAGATCGATGATGAAGCCTTCCAGCGCATGCGCGAGGAAAACCACGTAGACAACGAGGAAGAGCGGTTGTATCGCCGAGCGACGGAGGGCGTGGTTGAAGCCGAAGATTGCAGTGAAGGCGAAGATGGCGATAAATGCCAAACCGCCGATCCAGCCGGCGTTTAAAAAGATTGAGAGATAGACGTTGTGGGCTTCTTCGGAGTGGAAGAAGACGCCGAATTGCTGTGCACCGATGCCAAGGGGATTGGCGAGAATTAGGGCCTTGGCCTTTTGCTGGCCGCCGAAGCGGCCTTCGGGGCCTTCGTCGTAGCCTTGGCTTAAGCTCGCGCGGTGGGCCATCAGGTCTGAGATGGCGTCGAATTGCATGGCGATGGCGAGGAAGATGGTCGCGGCCATGACGGCGCCAATGGCGACCAGGGCGATGCGGGTACGCTCATGGGCAGAGGGGGCGGTGATGAAGCTGAAGAGCGCAAAGGCCATCGTGGCGACTGCTAGGCAGAACCAAGCGCCGCGGCTGAAGCTCAGTAGTACACCGAATGCGAGAAGGAGTGCGGCTGCCGCAAGGATCGATTTGAAACGCTGTGTTGGGGTTAATAGGCGGTGTAGAAGGTAGACAAAAGGGGCGATCAAGAAGGGCCCGAAGACGTTTGGGTCTTTGAATGTTCCAGTTGCGCGGCTGTAGCGGGTAAAGATTTCACCGGCCCCCGGAAGGATATTGAAATAACCGATAATGCCTGCGATGGCCGCGATGATGGCCGCGCCGGTATAGGCATTGAGGATGAGGCGCGTGTGCCGTTCAGGCGCGTTCATGACGAAAGCGGCGATCAGGAGCGAGCCGCCGGCGAGAAATGCGGTCACGGCCGTATGGGTTAGTGCAGGCGGGACATCGATTGCGTAAAGCGTGCCTAGGAATGCGGTTGCGACGGGCACGAGGCAGAGTGCGGTGAATGCTGCGAGCGGGCGCGTGATCGTAATCAGTCTCGCTAGCGGTAGGGCAACGAACAACAATAGCATCAGCAGATCAACTGGCGCGGGCTCAGTGAAGACGACCGCGCTCGCCACCATGGTGACAACGACGAGGGCGCGGGCTGGGCCTTCGAGTAGTTGTGCCAAGGCGGATGACAACGTCGCGCGGACGTCGTCATCCATTGGGATTGCTATGGTGCTCGGGCGGGTCACAGAATTCGTTCTCAGTAGGCGTTTTCAGATTTCAGCAACGACGATGGAGTTTTCAAGAGGATGAGCAAATCGAACCAGACGGACCAATTCTCGATATAAAATATGTCATGTTCGACGCGCTTCAATATTTTTTCGGGCGTATTGGTTTCACCGCGCCAGCCGTTGATTTGTGCCCAACCAGTAATACCGGGTTTGACTTTGTGGCGGGCAAAGTAACTTTCGACGACGTCGGGGTAGAGTTTGTCAGCAGCCTTGGCGTGAACGGCGTGGGGACGCGGCCCGACCAGACTCAGTGTACCCATGAGCACGTTCACGAGCTGAGGCAGTTCATCGAGGCTTGTCTTGCGAATGATACGACCGACGCGTGTGACGCGGGGGTCGTCTTTGGTGACTAGCTTGGCGGCGGTTGCGTCCGCCATGTCGGTATACATGGAGCGGAACTTGTAGACCTCGATCAGCTCATTGTTGAAGCCGTAGCGTTTCTGGCGGAAAATCACGGGGCCGCGGCTCTCCCAACGCACGGCCAAGGCGACGCCGACCATGACGGGGGCGAGGGCAATGAGCGCCAATGTTGCGATGACTTTGTCAAATAGCCATTTGGCGACCCCACCCCAGTCGCGAATTGGCTTGTCCGAGAGGTCGAGCATTGGCATGGCACCAACGTAAGAATAGTTGCGCGGGCGGAACTGTAAGCCGGAGGCGCTGGCCGCGAGGCGAACATCGACAGGTAGAACCCAGAGTCGACGCATAAGCGTTGAGACACGGCTTTCGGCTGATAGTGGTAATGCCATAATCACGAGGTCGAGGCGAACTTGGCGAGATAGGGCGATGAGTGCGTCGACGTTGCCGAGATGTTCGACGTTGGTGATTACCGTGTCTGAGCGCGAGTCGGTCCGATCGTCGAATACACCGCAGATGCGGATGTCGCTGTTGGGATCATTGATAACGGTTTTTACCAGTTCAGCGACTATTGGGCCGGTGCCGTAAATGACGGCATTTTGCATGAAAAGACCATGGCTACGGGCTGCCGCCGTGGCGGCTGACAAGACGCCGCGAAAGACGGCGATGGTCACGAGGCCGAGGATAAACCAGAGCAGCAACCAGACACGGCTGAAGTCGGCGCCAGCTTTGATGAAGAACAGGCTCAAAACCAGACCGCCCATGGCGATCGTCCAACCAAAGGCGAGGCGAGCGAAGTTCGTGAGTGGGTGGGAGAATACAGTCACGCGATAAAGATCGAGTACTTGAAACGCTGCTGCTGCGGTAAGGACTGTTAGTATTGCAGCGATTGTATATTGCTGCGAGTTGGAATGATCAGGGGCTATAGCGTAGGCGGCAGCAATAAATGACCCCAGTGCCAGCAACAGGCTCAGTTCGACGACGCGCGCGATACCGACGAAGATCGATGGCGAAAATGCTTTGCGAGCGGTTGCGGCGGTCAATGTGCTAAGGGCCGGCATTTTGGTCGGTGTGGCCAAAGAGGCCGTCAGGGTTTCGGTCGTGGGCATTGGCAGGCTCATTTCGGCAGTTCCATTCATGGACGTGTTGGTCTCTGAACATGATTGGAGCACGAAGCGTGCCAGCGCAGAGGATCTGTTAACCGTCGGCGGTGCTGTTGCTTGTGATGGGCTGTGGACGTTAAGCCGCCCGCGCGTGGCGTGTGTGGGAGGCTCCATAGAATTCGCAGATGTCTTGGGTCATCCCGGAGACGCTGAAGCGGCGTGCTACAGACGTTTTAAGAGCGCGTGCGGTCGTCCATGTGGTGGTCGGATTATCGATCGCGCTGGCCATGGCGGTCGTGAGGGCAGCCACATCGCCTGCAGGTAATAATGTGCCAAATTCTGGCGATGAAACAATCTCTGGAATGCCACCAACGCGGGTTGCGAGCATTGGGATGCCGGCTGCTGCGGCTTCTAGGACGATGTAGGGGAAGCTTTCCGCGCGCGATGGGATCAGTAAAACGCGACCGCGTTGGAAAGCGTCCTTCACGGGGATGGCACCAGTGAATGTCACGCAGTCATCAAGACCGAGGGTGCTCGCTTGTGCTTCAAAGAGCGCACGGTCGGGTCCGTCACCGACAATCGTTAACGTGAAGGGGCTGACGCGGCGGAGCTGATGCAATGCGTTAAGCGCGACATCGACACCCTTAAGGTGGCGGAGTTCGCCGACGAATAGGAAATCTGTGGCGTCGGCGTTGGGGATAACGGTGCGGAAATCGGTTGAGAGCAACCCGTTGGGTACTACTTTGGCGGCGGTGCGTGGGGTGCCAATAGCTGCGGTGTAGCGGGTTAGCGCGTAGACGCTTTCGAAGATGATGCCGTTAGTTGCGGATTCCAAATGACGCTCTAAACGCATGTAAAAGCGGCCAACGAGTGAGCTAGGTGCGTAGTTTAGTGTGCCTCCGTGGGGAGTGTAGAAACAGGTTAGTTCTGGATTGTACCGCTTCAACCGGCGTGCGGCGAGGCGTGCGTATGCACCACCCTTTGCGCCGTGGCCGTGGACCACGTCTATGTCGAGATGATGAGCAATTGAAGTAACGTGATGCCAAGCCTTGATGTCGCTGATGCCAAGTTCGCGGCCCATGGGGAGGCGATGCAACCCCAGCGTAAGGTGCGGGGCGAGGGTTTCGAGTTTTGCTTCTGTTAATCGGTTTCCCGATTCGGCACATATAACGCCGACGTCGATACCAGTGGCTGCTTGGGCAGATGCAAGGTCGCAGACGTGGCGAAAAAGGCCGCCAACTGGGGCTCTTAGGACTTGGAGTACTCTGAGTTTACGCGACATAGTTGACCCACAAACGATGGCAGGGCGCATAACGCGCACTGCAGGCGAGGTGGGTTATGCAAAATCAGAACCAACGCTCGGACACATAGATAGTGTCGCCAGGCTGGACGATGGTATCTTGAGCAACGTCCAGCTTCTCGACGATGCCGTTAATACGACGGGTAATCTGAAGTTTCCGTTCATTGGCACGGTCGGAAAATCCGCCAGCAACAGCGACGGCCGATTGTACGGTCATGCCAGATATGTAAGGGAACTGACCGGCAGCGCGGACTTCGCCAAGAATGAAAAATGGGCGGTTCTGCTGGATGTCTACGGTGACGTGCGGGTCGCGGACATATTGTGTAGCGAGATGGGCGCGAATTGTACCTTCCAGTCCGCGTGTTGTTTGACCGCGCGCCTTCACTTGCCCAATCAGCGGTACGGAGATGAAGCCTTCTTGATCGACGTTGTAAATACGGCTGAGGCTCGGTTGGGCGTATACGAAGACGCGCAGGCGATCGCCTGTGTCAAGACGATAGATGCCAGGGCTATCAGCGGCAAACTCTTCAATCACGATGGGGTGGCGATGATCGTTGACGGTGGCAGTCCAACCCGCGACTTGAACATTTGGGTTTGCTAGGCCCGCTGGTGTGGCAAATGGGGCTTCAATGTTGATGGTGGTCTGAAAACCCAAGTGTTGCGGTTCCTCCGCAGGTCCGAAGGCTGAGCAGCCTGCGAGGCTTACAACAAACAATGTGATGAAGACGCGGGACAACATTTGGGTCCGATCCTTGCAAGGAACTTCTGCATCCTTGTTTTAACTCAGGGCTGGTTAAGAAAACCTATGCGTGCGTCTCATTTTTGTACGCTTAAGCAATTCGCAACTAGGTCTGGGTCAAATGGTGGTCGCGATTCCCTCGTGTTCGACACGGAAAGATTTGACATGGCTCAGGCTCCACGTAACGCCACACAGGCTCTCGATTTAGGGCAAGTGGTGCGTATTGTTGGTCGTAAATTGCCGCGCATCGTGGGCAGTGCAGTTGTTGTTGGTGCTCTCACTGTGGGGGTTTTGTCGGCAATGGCGCCCAAGTACATGTCGCAAGCGCAACTCGAGGTTACCAGTGGGGCGGTCGGGGACGGTGTTGGCCGTCCAGATAAAGAGGCTGTGGGCACGCATGTGCGCGGTTTGTTGGCGACTGACCTCGCGCTCAAGATGGCAAAAGAACTTAAGCTGACCGAGCGAGCTGATTTTAATAGTGCGCTTGAACCGGCAGATATGTTTGGCCAAGTGTTGCGCAAGATAGGGGTTGGCTTGCCGAAGGCGAGCGAGACGGACGAAGATCGTTTGTTGCAAGCGTATTATAAATTAGTGCGGGCGTATCAGGTTCGTGAGACGCGGAGTGTGATTGTCGATTGTACGACGTCTGACGCGAAGTTTTCGGCTGAGTGCGCCAATAAATTGGCGGAGCTGTATCAATTGAGCTTGCGCGGGCGCGCTGTAGTCGAGAATGACGATTTTCGTACTAAGCTTGCACCTCAGGTTGAGCGCTTGACGCGCGAAGTGGCCGCGGCTGAATTCGAAGCCACGCAGTTTCGTGGGAAGGCCAATCTTTTTCAAGCGGGTGGCGGTCAGGCTGTGCAACTTAAGGAGCAACAGCTCGGTGAGCTGACGGCTGAGTTGACGCGAGCGGCGACTGCTCGAGCGGACATTGATGCGCGGACTTCTGCTGCGCGCGAGATGTTGGCGCGTGGCATGGGTGGGGCCAATCCTGATGTTCAGAAGTCCACATTGGTGCCACGTTTGGAGGAAAGCCGCGTTCGGTTGGAGCGACAGATTTCGGAGCTGAGTGCTACGTTATTGCCAGCGCATCCGCGCATGCGGCAACTATCGTCGGAGCTCGCGTCGCTCCAGCGTCAGATCCGTGATGAAGTGCAGAAAGTTATCGAAAGTTTGTCGAACGATGTGCGCGTGGCGGCTGAGCGGGAAGCTAGTGTCCGTCGGCGCATCGAGGATATGAAGAGGACCGTCGTTTCGTCTGCGTCTGATACAGCGCAACTCTCGCAGATTGAGGCTGTTGCAAAGTCAAAGCGTGGCGAACTTGAGCGCGTGCAGAAACAGTTTGAGGCTGCTCAGTCTACGGCTAAAGCCGGTACCGTGCATCCGGAAATTGGGATTGTTTCGCGGGCATATGCATCGAATGAGAAGGTGTTCCCCAAGATTGGCACAATGGCGCCTTTGGCAGCTCTTTCTGCATTGATTTTCGGTTTGGCGTGGGCGTTTATGCGCGAAGTCGCGATGGGTGGAGCGCGAGGAGGCGCGCCGATTGTTGTGGCTGGTGCGCCGATGGTTGGTGCTGCGCTTTTGGCTCCGACTGTTGAGGGGCGCGCACCGGACGCCGTGGCGCAGGTGGTGCCTAGTATACCGCAGGACGCGCCTGCAGTAGTCAATGAGGTGGCGCTTGAGACACGCTCTGAACCCAAGGCGGCTGACCATTTGCCGACGCCGGTGATCGAGGCTGTCGCTATTCTGATCGCGCATGCCAAGAGTGGTGTTGCATTCCGAAGTTTAGTGGCCGCGCAAGATGCGTCGGTGGACGCGCGGTCTGAAGCTGTTGATTTGGCAAGGGCTTTGGCTGCCTCTGGGCGCGAGACAGTGCTTGTGAATTGGTCAGGTGAAAGTGTTATTCAATTGGATGGTTTGGAGGCTGTCGCGGGAGTTTCTGAATTGGTGCGCGGTGCTGTGTCGCTCAATGATGCCGTGGTTGGGCTTCCTGGATCTTCAGCGAAATTTATCGCATCTGGAAGCGGTCTTGACGCAATAGACGGCGGGTCTGCTTGTGTCCTGCTCGATGCGCTTGATGAAATCTTCGAACATGTGGTCGTATACGCGTCGCATGCGCGCGCGAAGGAACTTTTTGCAGCCATTGAAGGCCGATGTGACGCGGGTGTTGTGGTGCGTGCGAATGGTCGCAGCGTTGAGATGAAACGCGGAGAGTTTCTTGGGTTTGAAGTGTCTGAATTTCTTGTAGTTCCGATTACTCGTGGGCAGCGGGTGGCTGAGCGCGTGGGTGCTGTGCCTGCGAGAGGAATTCCGAGTTTGTCTTCGTACAGGCCGTTAAACGGCAGGGCTTAGAGGGTTGGGCTTAATCTCGCGTTGGCTGAATGAGAAGCGCGGCCGCGATGGTCGCGTTTTTTCTATTGAGGGACCTCGCGTTAAGGGTGTGTCGAGGGTGACTAATCGGAGTCGGTGTTGGGGATCGATGGCTGCATGGTTCTTGCTCTACATTAATATGGGCTATGGGTTTGTCCCATTATAGGGCGGCCCAGGGCTTCGTATGAGATTAACATTGTTAGCCGATGTGATAGAGATATGAGCAGACGCAGCACAAAGTATTTGAAGGCAGCGCTTTCGGCCCTGCACTATACAGGCGCTGATGGGCTTTTTGGCTCGGTGACGCGCGGTACGGGTGCCATTTTGACCTTGCATCAGGTGGGGCCTGAGGTACCTCAGGCATTTTCGCCCAATCGCATCTTGAAGATAACGCCGTATTTTCTTGAACGAACGATCCAGCAGACCTTGGAAGCTGGCTTTGATTGCGTATCACTTGATGAAGTCGCGGAACGGCTTAAGTCGCCGGAGGCGTATGCGCGTCCATTTGTGGCTTTTACCCTTGATGATGCGTATCGCGATAACATAACTTATGCGGCTCCTGTGTTCCGCCGTTATGGGATACCGTTTGCGATCTATGCGCCGACTGATTACCTCGATGGCAACGGTGACTTGTGGTGGCTGGCGCTTGAACTGGCGATTGCGCAATTGGATCGTGTCGCGCTGGCAATTGGTGCGGAAACCTTCGATTTGGCGTGTGCAACATTGCTTGAGAAGGAACAGGCGTTTCATACACTCTATTGGGTATTGCGTGGCGTTGATGAGACGGTCGCTCGGGCGGCGGTTGCGGAGCTTTGTGTTGGGGTTGGTATTGATCAAAAGGCCCTTTGCCGCGACCTGATTATGACATGGGATGAATTGAAGGCTTTGGCTCGCGACCCATTGGTGACGATCGGCGGCCATACGGTTCGGCACTATGCCTTAGCCAAGCTTGGAGCAGGGGCGGCCCGCTATGAGATGGTCGCAGGTATTGAGCGATTGAGTGCTGCCCTGGGCCAACCTATTCGCCATTTCAGCTATCCATTTGGCGATCGGGATAGCGCGGGGGATCGCGAATTTGATATCGCGCGGTCTCTTGGCCTTGCGACGGCCGTGACCACGCGGAAGGGTTTGATCCGTGATGGCAGCACATCTGATCCGATGGCGTTGCCACGATTGTCGCTGAATGGCGATTATCAGGACCCGCTTTATACGAAGGTTCTGTTGTCGGGGCTGCCGTTCGCAATCCTGGATTTGGCGCGGCGCGTGATGCCAAAGTCAAATGCTTCAGCCAAGCCGTTACAGGTTTGATGTGCGCGGAGTCAGCGTGACGTCATGGTGCGAAGGCCCATCTGAGGATTAAGATGGCGAGGGGTACCCAAGCGAGGCCCGCCACCGCGTAGAAGACAAATGCACCTAGGCCGCCCACTGAAGGTAAAGTGCTTGAGGCGAAGACCATCAGCACTAGGCTGTAAATTAACAACAACAGCAGAAGCGCGACCACGCCGACGAATTTGCGAACGGGGTATTTGATCAATAATCGCATTGATTTGCCTAGACTTTAGAGTGGCCGAGGGCCCGTGCGATTTGGGCGCATTGTCGGGGGAGGGGAAGGTCGATACGCGGAATGGTCGTGATCGCATTTACGACATTGGGGTTGAGTGACCTAGCGTTTTTTGCGACCGCTGGCTGGCAACGGACCGGTTCCGAATTTGAGAGGGAACCTTTTGAGTGAAGGTTTCTATGGGAACGCGCGATAATCGTTTTTGGGGTGATGATCAAGCGGTTGAACTCGCGCCGGTCAGTTTGTGGCTGTGGGGCGTCGCGGCCATGGTGTTTGTCATGGTTGTGGTTGGTGGTGCGACGCGACTGACCGGATCGGGATTATCCATTACCGAATGGAAACCGATAATGGGAGCGATTCCTCCGCTGAGCGAGGCGGATTGGTTGGCGGCTTTGGCAAAGTATCGCGAGATCCCGCAGTACAAGCTTCTGAACAAAGGAATGTCGCTTGAAGCTTTTAAGGCAATCTTCTGGTGGGAGTGGGGGCATAGGTTTCTCGGGCGGTTGATCGGCCTCGTGTTTGTGCTGCCGTATCTGTATTTTCTCTTGCGCGGCGTCATTCGCGGACGACTGGCGGTGGCGTTGTTTGGGTTGTTTGTGCTGGGTGGTCTGCAAGGTGCGCTTGGCTGGTTCATGGTGCAATCGGGACTGGTTGAGCGCACTGACGTGAGCCAGTATCGTTTAATGGCGCATTTGACGTTTGCGTCGGTGCTATTCGCGGCGCTTGTTTGGACGGCGTTGTCGATTGGTCGTAAGAAGCGGACGCAAGTTAGGCTGGCGACAGTTGCGCGGGGAAGCACGGTTTTAGCGTTGGCGATTGTGGTTGGCGTAATGCTTCAGATTGCGCTGGGTGCGCTGGTGGCAGGGCTCAAGGCAGGGTTGACATATAACACCTGGCCTCTGATGGACGGACGGTTGGTGCCCAAGGGGCTCGCGACGTTGCAGCCGTTGTGGCGCAATGTTTTTGAGAACGTAACAACCGTTCAGTTCGATCATCGGATCGTGGCATATGTGTTGGCGCTTTTGGTACTGGTACAGATGGTGCGTGTAGTGCGATCGGCTGATGACGCTGGTTCGCGCAGAAGTGCGATGGCGCTCGGCGGGGCTGTCGTTGGGCAATTAGCACTTGGCGTTTGGACGCTGCTAGCGGTCGTACCGATATCGCTGGGTCTGCTGCATCAGGCGGGTGCTATGGTGGTGCTCGGCTTGGCGATCTGGCATCTTCGGTCGCTGGTGGAGCGCTAGGGCACGCCGTATGAAACACGTCTGGGGAGCCTGGAATGGCTATGGCGCAGTTGCGGGTGATTTTTGATCTTGATGACACGCTGTATCCGGAGCGGGACTATGCGATTGGCGGATTTCTTTCGGCAGCTGCCTGGGCACGGGAGACGCTCGGTGTAACGGTTCGGGTTGAGCGGATGACGGCTCTGCTCGATGAGGGGTATCTCGGGCAATTATTCCCCATAGTCCTCAAAGAGGCGAACCCAAATCACTGCGCCGACGATCTCAAAGGTTTCATGCGCGCTTACCAGGCACAGCGACCGGTTCTCAAGTTGTTCGAGGATGCAGCCGTGGCACTGCAATCGATGGTCGGTGGCTATTCGATGGGCTTGATCACTGACGGCAATGCTCGGAGCCAGGCGGCGAAAGTGGAGGCGTTAGCGATCGCCTCGCATTTTTCTCATATTATCTACACTGGCGCGTTGGGCGAGAAGCGTGCGTTTCACAAACCTCATCCGTTGAGTTTTGAGTTGATGGAGGCGGCGCTCGGAAGGGAAGGAGACCGTTTCGTCTATATCGGTGACAACGTGTCGAAGGACTTCGTGGCGCCGAATGGGCGGGGGTGGTCGAGTATCTTGATTGATCGACCGGAGACGCGGCAGACACGTATTCATCGCCAGCAAAAGGTGGCGGAGGGCGGAGCGCCGCAGGTCACGCTGGAGAACATGACATTGTTGGTGGACGTGCTGAGGCAGCTTTGATCGGCAACATTTAAGAATAAGTTGCTACGATTTTTTTATGCAATTTCACTCACTATGGAAAAATTGCTTAAGAGTTCGGGATTAAATTGGATTCAACTCAGCGCGGGATTTTCATTGTTCTTTGAGCGGCCTGATGGCGGCGAGGTTGAACGGCATGACAGCGGATGTACTTGTAAAGTCGCGACGCGCGAGCGTAGATAGGCGCAATTTTGGGCGTCGGCAGACGGTGTGGCATGCCTGGATCTATGTATCAGGGCGGCCGCGAATGGCATGTTTGGTGCGCAATATTTCGGCAGGTGGTGCGCTGCTTGAGTGCGACGTACCGGTGTGGATGGGTCACGAACTGCGCCTAGTGATAGAGCCCT
>JABFRJ010000138.1 GCA_013141255.1 Hyphomicrobiaceae bacterium | reverse complement strand
CTTCTTTCAGCGCCGGACCGTACCGAAACGCCTGCGCCAGAATTCCGCGCTTCATTTTCAGCGTCCGCCCCGTCATGATGTTGTCAAGCGTCGACATACCCTTGAACAGCGCCACGTTCTGAAACGTACGCGAAATACCCTGCTGCGACGCCACATGCGGCCGCATCGCCGAGCGCTTCTCGCCCTTAAACGTGATCACGCCTTGCTGCGGATGGTAGAAACCGTTGATGACATTGAGCATCGACGTTTTACCAGCACCATTCGGCCCGATGATGGCGCGCACTTCACCTTTGCGAATGTCAAACGACACGTCACGGATCGCCTTCACGCCGCCGAACGACAGCGACACGTTTTCAACTTTCAGCATCACATCACCGATCCGCTTATTGCGGGCAGACGATGCGGTGGGTTCTGCAGGCACAGGAGTTGCTGTCACTGGCGCGTTCATTCCGCGGCCTCCTTCACAGGCACTTGTTTGGCTGGATAGACCGCCATATCCACAATCGCCATTTGTCCCTCGATTTTGCCTTTGCGGCCGTCCTCGAATGTCACCTCGACGGAGATTTTCGCGTCTTTCGAACCGTCATAAAGCGACTTAAGCAACGACGCGTAACGCTCCTCGATAAAGCCGCGTTTCACTTTTTGCGTGCGCGTCAGTTCGCCGTCATCCGCCTCAAGTTCCTTATGCAGGATCAAGAACCGCTTGATCTGGCTCTGCGCCACCATCGGCTCTTGGGCCAACGCCTTGTTGAGTTCATCAACCCGCTTGCGGATCATCTCAACCACGTCCGGATGCTGCGCCAGTTCTTGATAACTCGCATACATCACGTTATTGCGCTCGGCCCAGTTGCCCACGCTCGTCAGATCGATATTGACAAACATCGTCACGTAATCATGGCCATTGCCAAATGCGACAGCTTCCTTGACTTCGGGATAAAATTTGATCCGGTTCTCAAGATACTTGGGCGAGAACATCGCACCATTATTGAGCCGTCCCACATCTTTAGCCCGGTCGATGATGCACAAGTGCCCGCGCCCATCGATAAAGCCTGCGTCGCCCGTGTGCACCCAACCATCAGCCGTCTTGGTGCTCGCGGTTGCTTCGTCGTTTTTGAAATACTTCTGGAACACGCCGGGGCTCTTGAACAGCACCTCACCGTTCTCAGCAATCTTGATCTCAACATCGGGACCAGGCTTGCCCACAGTCTCCGGGAACACTTCGCCATCCGGCTGCAACGTAATGAACACGCTGGCTTCCGTTTGGCCGTAAAGCTGTTTCAAATTCATGCCCAGCGAGCGATAAAACCGGAACAATTCGGGCCCAATCGCTTCCCCCGCCGTATAGGCCAGTCGCAAATTCGAGAACCCCATTCGGTTACGCAAGGGCGCATAGACCAAGAAATTCCCAAGCTTGTAAAGCAGCCGATCTTTCAACGATACCGACTGCCCATCGAGAATTTTCTCGCCCGTACGCCGCGCCACGTCCATAAAGTAACGATACATGCCACGCTTGAACTTACTCGCGTCCTCCATGCGCACAGTGATCTGCGTCAACATGGCTTCAAACACGCGCGGCGGCGCGAAGAAATACGTCGGCCCAATTTCGCGCCGATCCTCCAGTGCTGTCTCCGGACTTTCGGGACACGACACACAAAGCCCACCCGCATACGCTTGACCGTAGGTGAAGATGTGATCGCCGACCCACGCCATTGGCAGATAGGCCAGCATCGTATCGTCGGGCGTGAATTTATCGAACAGATTAGCGTTGTTGCCGCTCTTGACCACGTTGTCGTGGCTCAGCATCACGCCTTTTGGCCGCCCCGTCGTCCCCGACGTATAAAGCATGACCGAAACATCCGATCCCTGCCCCTTGTTGATCTCAGACACCCACCACGCGGCAGCACCCAGATTGGCCTTCATTTCATCGCGGCCCAAACCCTGCACGCCAGCAAAATCATGCAACCGCGAGTGATCGTAATCTTTCAAACCACGCGCGTTATCATAAACCAGATGCCGCAACTTCGGCAGCTTGTCCGCGATTGAAATGACCTTGTCGACTTGCTCTTGATCTTCAACGACCGCGAACACCACTTCGGCGTGCTCAAGCACGAAGCTCATCTCATCAGCAACCGAGTCCTGATAGAGCGGCACCGGAATGCAGCCGAGACTTTGCACGGCGCAAAACGTCCAATAAAGGCGTGGCCGGTTCGAACCAATGATCGCGACAGCTTCGCCGCGCTCAAGTCCGAGTTTCCGCAGACCGAGCGCCAAAGCACGCACCTCGTCGTGCACCTGCACCCACGACCAAGTCTGCCAGATACCGAGATCCTTATGCCGCATCGCAGCACGATCACCGAAGCGGGTGATATTCCGGAGCAATAGCTTAGGTACGGTGTCTGGCACAACGCTAGGATTGGCCTGCGCGAGCGCAACCACGGAATTCACGGTCATAGTCCTCCCATTTCCTCCGCTGCCAACGATCAACCACAGGGAGGGCCGACATCCGTTCGCACCGGTATCGCGCTAAGCGCTTGTTCTTTATTGGATAAGCAGGGTGGAAAAACCCGAGCCTTCACGCAGGCTAGTATTCACGAAAATCGTTCGCGCTCAACCCTTAAACAGACAGACAAACTTAAGTCGATCTGCTAAAGAATAGGATTGAAGGCTTAAAATGCCCACAGTGCAGCGCGGCCAAAAATCTCATTCGCCATAGACTTGCAATCGCTGTCGGTCTTTAACCGTGACGCCGTTGCGCGCGACGGAGAGCAAGCCTTCTGCCTCCAACTCCTGCAGGCATTTATTGACCACCTGCCGCGATACGCCCACGAGCAGCGCCAACTCCTCCTGCCCGATCTCAATCAACGGCCCCGATTTCGGATAGAGCACAGGGTTGCAAAGCCAAGCGATATGCCGCGCGACGCGACCCGCTGGTGCTAACAATCGATCATACTCGATGGTCGCAATAAATTGCCCCATCCGCTCATTCAATTGCCGCACGAGATAGCGATTAAAACCGACGCTATTCTCGAATAACCAATCGAAAGTAGCTTGATTGAGCAGCAAAAGCCGCGTGTCCCGCAGCGCCACCAGATCATATTTACGTGGCTCTTTTTTGAGAATTGTCCCCTCGCCAAACCAGCCGCCCGGACCAACGCCCGCAAATGTGATCGCCTTCCCGCTCTTCGAAACCGCCGAGATTTTGAGCAACCCACTGCCGACGCCTGTCCAGTAGTCAAGCCGGTCGCCACGATGGCAAATTGTGCTGCCCGCTGCGCACGCCTTTTCCGTAAGTCCCCGCCGGACGCGCTCAAATTCGACCTCGCTCAGCCCCTCGGACCAAAACGCAACGTCGCGAAGCTCAGATTTCGACAGCACTGCAGCAAATCCAATGGCTAAAACGGACGTCGACTACGCCTGTGCAACGGCACACGTCGCTGAACCAAACTGTGCAGCCAATACCAACCCACGCGCAAGCCCTACCCTGGTGCCGTACAGAATTATCAACTTCCCCCCAATCCCGCCCCACTTTAGAAGGAAGCAGTGACTTGAATTCAAAAGTCCGCCAGTAACAATGCACGTAGCCAAAGCCCCGCCATTCATAAGAACCTCAATGAGCACCATGATCTTCCGCGCCCTGCCCTATCTATTGGCTCTTGGCTTAGCCGCGACCATCCCTCACGCCAGTGCACAAACACCGAGCCCCAAAGAAACGCCAGCCGCCGCGCCAACCGTCGCCGTCAATCCCGCGATGCTGCAACCATTCAGCTTTGTTGCCTTCGGTGATATGCCTTATCGCGTGCCGCAGGACTTCGCGCGCCTCGACCGCTTGATCGCCGCCATCAACGCAGCATCACCCGCCTTCGCACTTAACGTCGGCGACATAAAATCCGCCAACGAACCCTGCACCGACGAGTATTACAAAACTATCCTCACTCGCTTCAAGAAGATCCAAGCCCCCCTTGTTTATACGCCCGGCGACAACGAATGGACCGATTGCCATCGCGAACGCGCCGGCCGCTATAATC
>JABFRJ010000450.1 GCA_013141255.1 Hyphomicrobiaceae bacterium | reverse complement strand
TCTCATGACACATGCGTTTTTTGGCTATGCGATTTTTGGGCATGTGCCAGATCGGTATACGCTGATCGGGGCTGCGGTGGTGATTGCATCGGGGCTCTATATTTTGCATCGCGAGCGCGTGAAAAACCGCGCAAAGTTGGCCGCTGTTGCGGCGGGGCCACGTTAGAGCCTGAGACGTGCGATGCGATGGCCAACTTCAGCAATTAGGTCGGGGGCGACGTTGGCGTAGGCGAAACGCAGATGATCTGCGGATGCCGCAGTGAAGTAACTGCCCGGCAGGGCGAGGACGCCGCATTGGACGGCCAGTGCTTCTGCGACCTCGACATCACTCAACGCGCCAAATGGATGCGCTACGAAGGCGAAATAGGCGCCGAGGGACGTGATTTTCCAGTGTGGCGCCACGGACATCGAACGGCGAAAAGTTGCGCCGCGCTCGTCGACATCGCGTGCGTTTGCGTCGCGCCAATCTTTCAAACCGTCGATGGCCCATTGCAATGCGATTTGGCCGATGCGTGGCGCGCAGATTTGCAGGGTGTCGAGCACTTTGACGATTTCCTGCATCAATGCGGGAGGTGCGAGTAGTGCGCCGACGCGATGGCCGGGGATGGCATAGGATTTGGAGAAGCTGTAAAGCTGGATTATTCGCGCGCGTGCGCTGAGATCTGAGAGTAGGTGATGGGGTGGAGTTTGGGATGGGGGGAGGAAGTCGCGATAGGTTTCATCCAAGATCAACCAAAGGTCATGCTTGTGCGCAAATTCCACGAACTCGGCGATGAGCGTCGGCGGATAGATGGCCCCGGTGGGGTTGTTGGGTGTGACAAGGACTATGGCGCGAAGCGGTTGAGCATTGTTGGTTGCACGTTCTTGTATGATGCGTTCGGCGTCTTTCACTGATGGCAGAAATCCGGTTTCGGCGCGGGCAGGCAATGGTACGGGCTCGATGCCTAGCATCGATAACGTCATTTCGTGATTGAAATAGCATGGTGTTGGCAGAAGGATCGCGTCGCCGGATTTAGCGATGGCGAGGGTTGTGACGAAGAAAGCCTCATTGCAGCCGGACGTAATCGCAATTTCGTTCGGGGCGACCGTCGCGTTATAGAACTTGCTTACGTGGCGGGCGTAGACACTGATCAATCCGGGTTCGCCCAAAATTGGGCCATACATTGTCGTGGCGGGATCGAGCGCTGCCGCACTCAAGCGTTGCAGCAATTCAAGTGGCGGTGGTGTTCCCGGTACAGCTTGAGCGAGATTGATGGGCGGGCCGAGGCGACCATCGTAAGCGTTCAACCACTGGCGGGCTGCGGGGATCGGCGGTGTGGCGGTGCCTATGAGAAATTGATTGATGCTTGGGGGCACGTGTTTTGCTCACTGAGGCGCGTATGAGTTGCTGGCAGGCGCTTGTTGCTGGCTGGCACTTGTTGCTGGCAAGGCGCTAGGCCAAAGCACTTGGAGAGAGTGGATTGTGGTTGGGCATCAACGCAAGAGGCGTGAGAGGTCAACGTAACTGTTGACGATTTGATGGGCACCAGCGGCGCGGAGTTTTTCGCCGTCTGTGGCGCGCGCTTGGCTGCCACCTAAGAAGCCAATGGCCGTCATGCCGGCGGCGCGGGCGCCTTCGATCCCGGCCGGACTATCTTCGATGACGATACAGTTTGCTGGTGTGTGTTGCATCTGCGACGCTGCGTGGAGAAATACATCGGGCGCTGGTTTTCCGCGCTCGAGGATGGTCGAACTGAAGAGATTGCTACCGAGATGTGGGCGGAAGCCAAACTTCTCAACGCAATGATTGAGCCAATCAAATGTTGATGACGAGGCGACGCAGAGCTCACGGTGGCTCTGGTCTGCCAAGAATTGATCGACGCCAAGCACTGGGCCCACGTCGGTGCGCATTCGGCCACCGGTGAAGGCGCGATACCGGTCTTGAAAGGTGTCGTCGAGGGGGCGGCCCATCGCTGCGGAGATGCGTGTGGCGGTATCGGTCCACCGACGACCTTTGTATCTTTCCAGCGATTGCTCGAATGTGGTTGGGAGGCCTTCCAGTGTTAGAAATTCTGCCAGGAATTGATTGGCCAATACTTCGCTGTCGGCAATGACGCCGTCGAAATCAAAAATGACGAGGCGAGGGTCGTATTGCATGGCTCAGTTCATTGCCCGGCTTTGATGTTGTTGTCGGTGACGACTGCGCCCCACAACGACATTTGAGCATTGAGCCACGTGCGCAGCAGGTCTGGGCCACCGAACTTCGGCGTGATCTGCATGGTCTCGGTGATTTGCTTCTGTGCGATGGGTTCTTTGAGCGTTTCGATGATGGCGTCGCGCATGCGCTTAGTCAGGGTGTCGGGCGTAGCTTTGGGGGCGAAAACGCCCCACCAGGCGTAGCTTTCGAAGCCCGTATAGCCGCTCTCGATGGCGGTCGGTGTTTTTTGCGCGGAGCCCGCGCGTTCGGTGCCCGTTTGCAAGATGGGGATAACGGCATTGGAGCCGATTTGTGTGTTGAAGAGCGCTGACGAGGCAATTGAGAAATCGACGTGACCGCCGAGCGTATCATTGAGCAGCGGACCGCCACCGCGATACGGCACATGCGTGAGTTCGATACCGGCGCGCTTGGTCAGCAAGACCATCGTCAAGTGTCCGAGACTGCCGGTGCCGATGGAGCCATACGTGAGTTTGCCCGGTTCTTTCTTGGCGGCAGCGATGACATCTTGGAATGTGCGCCAGGGACGTCCGGGATGGGTGACGATGACGTGGGGTGATGTGCCGATGAGGAGCACTGGATCGAGGTCAGTCTTGGTATCGAATGGAAGTTTTTGGAGCGCCGGGTTGACTGCGTGGGTATCAAAAACAAAGAGCCAATTTGATCCGTCGGGTGCTGCCTTCGCGACTTGTGCTGCGCCGAGTGAGCCTTGTGCTCCGGGGCGGTTTTCAATCACGATGGCTGCGCCGAGCCGTTGCTGAAGTCCAGGTTGGACCAAGCGGGCGAGTTGATCGACAGTGCCGCCGGCGGGGAATGGGACTGTGATTGTTATCTGCGGCACGGGCCAAGTCGTCGCCAGGCTGCCCGAAGTTGATAGGGCTGTCGCGCTTGCTGCACCAAAGATCGAGTACAGAGCGTCACGTCTGGAAATTGTCGTGGCGGGAAAAATTCTCATGGGCCGATGAGTCCAATAGATGTGGAGCGCTTGCGACAACGGTTCTATTCGGTCCGGGACCAAAGACAAGTCCACACTGGTCGCTGCTTGCTGCATTGTGTCATCGATAATTACTCGGAGCCTGCTGCTGTAGGTTGATTTTGTGTTCTGAGTGCAACAGACGCCGCCGTTTAGGTTGTGTGCAGCAAATTGGCTGAGGTTCGACACAATTGGGGCTCATCTGCGCCAAACTGTCTTCGTTCAGTGGGCGAAGTTAAGGAACGTGATTTGCCAGGGCCTGGGTGGCGCTGCGGGACGCTAAGGAGACCAAAGATGTCGGAGCTACAGAAGTCGCAGACGTCGTTGAAACGATTTGTGTTAGATTTCATCGTCGGGTTAGCAATTTTTGCAGGTGCGATGGGCGCCATTCGCGTAAATGAGAGCAGTGCCTTCCCGGCGCCGGTGTCAGTTGAATTGGCAGGGACCATTGATGCTTTGCGGCTGCTCGGGCTGGCAGATGCTGATGCTCTGGCGACGTCGCGAGTAACAATTGCTCACAAAGCATCTTCTCCAGCCTTTGCGGTGGCTGTCCAGGCGCCGAGCCTTGCGACCCGCCCCTTGAGCGAGCGGTCGATATTTACATTACTCGCACTTGCTTTTGCAACAGTCACGGCATTGAACATGGCGCTCGTTCGGCATGTGCGGGCGACTGCTGGGCCGGGTCGTCGGCGGTCGGACGCGTAGCTTGTCCAATAATTGATGGGTGTAATTGCTCTTTTACTATTTAAAGTACTCCTTTGCCCTTTAAAGTGCTGGAGCCCTTCAAACTACTGGGATTGGGCCCCATATGTCAGCCACAGTTTAGCGTTTAGTGTGCGGCGCGGATTACCGGTCTAGCGAATGCTGGAACCGCAATGGGTT
>JABFRJ010000011.1 GCA_013141255.1 Hyphomicrobiaceae bacterium | reverse complement strand
CCGACGGCAGCGCCGAAGCGCCCCGCCATTGCCACCGGTATCGCAGTCACCACACAAGGCGCAACAACCCGCGTATCGATCGCATTAACAGCTGCAGCTGACGTGCAAATCTTCACCCTTGCAGACCCACACCGATTGATCATCGACGCCACCGACCTCGATTTTGAATTGCCAGAAAGCCTCAGCCGCCAAAGTGCAGGTTTGGTTCAAGCGTTACGATTTGGACTGATCGCACCCGGTCGCTCTCGCATCGTTGTCGATCTAAGCGGCCCCGCCAGCGTCACCGATAACCGTGCAGCCGTCGCGCGTGCACCCGGCGCCGCCCAGCTGGTGCTTCTGCTCAACCCGACCTCAGCAGCCAATTTTACCGCTTCCGTTAACCGCCCCCCGCCGCTGGCCCCAGCCACTCCGGAATCAACTTGGCAACCCTCAATAAAAAAATCAGAAAACAGCAAACCCGTAATCGTCATTGACCCGGGTCATGGAGGCATTGATGGCGGCGCAGTGGGTGCCAACAACGTCGTAGAAAAAGAACTGGTTTTGGCCGTCGCACGTCAATTACGCCAACACCTTCAAGGCGCTGGGCGCTACGACGTGCGCATGACACGGACCGCTGACAACTTCATTTCCCTCGACCAGCGCCTGCAATTCTCCAAAACGGCTGACGCTGCACTGTTCGTGTCGATCCACGCCGACAGCGTCGCCGATGCCAATGTTGCGCGCACCGCCCATGGCGCGACCGTCTACACCTTGGCTGAAACGGCCTCGAACCGGGCGGCTCAACGCCTAGCCGACAAAGAAAACGCCGCCGACGCCCGTGTCGGCGTTGTTACCGATCAAGCCTCTGAAACGGCACAAATATCTTCAATTTTGAATGATCTATTACATCGGGAGACACAAAATTTTTCCATGCAATTCAAGAAGTTGATAGTAGATCGCCTCGGCAGAGAACGCCTGCTGGCACGCGATCCCGCCCGCGCCGCCGCCTTCAAGGTCTTACGTCAGTCAAACACGCCCTCGGTCCTGATCGAGTTGGGCTTTATCACCAACGCCGAGGAGGTTCAGGCCATGCAAACCGCTGCCTGGCAGCAAAAGGTCGCAGGTGCGCTCTCAACGGCCATTGACGCATACTTTGACAGCCAAAAACCCAAATAGGCGTCAAGCCCCAAACCAAACTTAAAGCGATGACTGAGCATTCGGCTCGATACTGTCGTTATTCTCCGCCTTCTCGCCTCAATTCCACGACATACGCTTGAGTTATCCAGTTCAAATACCAAGTCATTGGTTGAAGTGACTCATTGGCTCGCCTAAACACAAGCTAAGGCTCGAAAATTACGAGGTCGTCGTCAACGCCGCCGATAAGCATCGACGCGACGTCAGTCCAGATCCAACCCGCCTAATCAATGCCTATCGAAACGAGACTAGTAACCGATTAGGCTCACACAGCCGCCAACTCGGTCCACTCAAACCAAAAGTACCATTAAACGCACGATGCGCCCGCCCATTCATCTTCCGCCCCAACCGGTCAAAAAGGCAAAGCGTCGGCCGAGCCGCTTGCTGCGCTTTTTGGGCTTCATGTTTGCGACCGGCGTCATCGTCTTCTTGGCCGGCTCCGCCATCGGCGGCTATCTGTTGTGGAATGTCTCGCGCGACTTACCCGATTACGACAGTCTCTCCAAATACGAACCTCCCGTAATGACGCGCATTCACGCTCACGACGGCTCATTGATGGCCGAGTTCGCGCGCGAAAAGCGCATCTTCGCGCCGATCAATACCGTCCCAAAACTCGTCATCGGCGCATTCCTTTCCGCTGAAGACAAACGCTTCTACGATCACGGCGGGCTTGATTTTTACGGCATGGCGCGCGCAGGTACGAAATTTATCGAACGCAAATTGACAGGTCGCGGCGCGCTGCAAGGCGCCTCGACCATTACGCAGCAGGTCGCAAAAAACTTCCTTCTCACGCGCGATCAAACCATCGAGCGAAAACTCAAGGAAGCGATTCTGTCGATCAGGCTTGAGAAGGCCTACCCAAAAGACAAGATCCTCGAGCTTTACCTCAACCAGATCGACTTGGGGTACGGTGGCTTCGGTGTCGCCGCCGCAGGTCTCAACTATTTCGGCAAGGAACTCGATCAACTCTCGATCGAAGAAACGGCCTATCTCGCCGTGCTGCCAAAGGCCCCCTATGGCTACCATCCATTTCGCCAGAAGCAAAAAGCCATTGACCGCCGAAACTGGGTAATCGACCGTATGACTGAAAACGGCTACATCACAGCCGATCAAGCCAAGACAGCCAAGGCGACAGATCTCGCAGTTACGCTCCGTCCTCTCGGCACGCAGATTTACGCGGCTGAATATTTTGCCGAAGAAGTCCGTCGCACGCTCGTCGGCATGTACGGCGAAGATGGCCTCTACGGAAAATCTGAATGGATCGCCAGCGGCGACAACCGCGTCAATGGTGGACTCTCTGTCCGCACCACGCTCGACCCTCACATGCAACGCGCTGCCCGTCGCGCCCTCCTCGATGGTCTCGTCTCATTTGACCGTGACAAAGGTTGGCGCGGTCCTGTCCAAAAAATCGATGCAGCCGGGGATTGGGGCGTCGCGCTGGCAGCCATTGAAATTCCAGGCGACATGGCACCCTGGCGTCTCGGAGTCGTCATCGGCGGCGATGGCCGCAAAGCCACTATCGGATTGCGCCCGACGCGCCAAGGCGATGGCAAGATTGTTGTCGAGCGCGAAGCCGTCGAAATCCCGTACGAAGAAATCAAATGGGCCAACAAGAAGCCAGGTAAGCAGCCCGGTGTCGGCGACGTTCTGTCCGTCGGTGACGTAATTTGGATCGCGCCTAAAGACCCAACCAACATTCAAGGTGTCTGGACTTTGATGCAGATCCCCGAAGTCGGCGGTGGTTTGATCGCCATGGACCCTCACACGGGCCGCGTACACGCAGTAGTCGGTGGCTTCTCCTACGCTATATCTCAGTTCGACCGCGCGCTCCAAGCCCGTCGTCAACCCGGCTCGTCGTTCAAACCGCTGGTTTACGCAGCAGCTTTGGATAACGGCTACAAGCCAACTTCAATCGTGCTTGATGCGCCCTATTGCAAAGAGCAACGCAACGGCGAAGAATGGTGCCCGAAGAATTACGAAGGCGATAAATCCTACGGTCCGCAAACACTGCGCCACGGCATCGAAAAATCACGCAACCAAATGACAGTGCGTCTCGCCGACGATCTCGGCATGCCAATCATCGTCGACTACGCCAAACGCTTCGGCGTCTATGACGATCTTTTGCCCGTGCTTTCCATGTCGCTCGGCGCTGGCGAAACGACGCTGGTGCGCATGGCCACCGCATATTCGGCATTCGCCAATGGCGGCAAACACGTTGACGCCACGCTGATTGATCGCATCCAAGACCGTTGGGGCCGCACCGTCTGGCGCCACGACAAGCGCGATTGCGCCACCTGTCGAACAGCAAAAATGACTGACGAACCCGAATTGCCTGACGCACGCAAACAGATCATCGATCCCCATACCGCCTATCAAATGACGGCAATCATGGAAGGCGTGGTTCAACGCGGCACTGGTACGCGCATCAAAGAAATCGTGCCCAACATTCCAGTGGCCGGAAAGACCGGCACCAGTAACGAAGAAAAAGATGCTTGGTTCATCGGCTACACCAACGACCTCGTGGTAGGCGTGTTCTTAGGCTACGACACCCCGCGCCCGATGGGCAAAGGCCGCACCGGCGGTCAATTCGCAGCCCCAATCGTCGGAAACTTTATGAAATTGGCGTTGGCCGAGAAAAAGGCCGTGCCGTTCCGGCAGCCACCCGGCATCAAAACGGTACGTATCAACGCCAAGACCGGCATCAAAGCTGGTGCCGACGACAAAGATACCATGTGGGAATTCTACAAGCCCTATGAAGAACCCGACGACGCTTACGCTGTCATCGGCGTCACCTCAGATGGCGGCGCGGCTTTTGTGGCACCAGAAGAACAACGCCAAGGTCAAAATCGCATGCTGAGCACGGGCCGCGGCCTCAA
>JABFRJ010000155.1 GCA_013141255.1 Hyphomicrobiaceae bacterium | reverse complement strand
GTGGAAAGATGCGCTGGTCAGGCAGATTGATCTGCGCGTCAATGGCGCTGCGAAACGGCTTGATGTGGCTGCTATTTTTGCAACTGATGCGGCAGCTCGCCCATTGCCCTACGAACGGGTTCTCGTCAGCGGCAAATATCATCACGAAAAAGAGCGCTTTCTATTTGCTGACGGTCGTGAAGGCAGCGGCTTTCATGTACTGACCCCCCTGGAAGTGGGGCCTGGACAGGTGGTCTGGATCAATCGTGGTTATGTGCCTGCGGCGCTGAAAGAACCGGCCAAGCGGGCTGCAGGCCAAATCGCGGGCGTCGTTGAGGTCGCGGGCCTTGTGCGCGAGCAGGGCGACCGGAACGCCTTCACCCCTGACAACGACGTTCAGAAAAACGTGTGGCATTGGCGCGATTTGCCGGCGCTTAGCCGATCGGCGTTCGGGGATGGCAAAGTTGCTAGCGCACCTCTAGCGCTGGATGCGAGCCTTGAACCCAAAAATCCGGGCGGTTGGCCGCGTGGAGGCACGACTTTGCTCAAGATTTCGAACCGGCACCTCGAATACGCCGGCACTTGGTACGGACTGGCCGCTACGCTGATCGGTGTTTTTTTTGTTTTTGCACGCGGTCGACTAAAAGCGGCAGCTGCAACCTAAAACCTCGCATAAAAAGTGTTAGCCAGACAGATGACTTATCCCCGCCCCACTGGCGCCGGGTTATACTGGTGTCTTGAGGGGCGGCACGCGGTTTAAGGGCATGTCGGCATCACGTAACACTAGATTAGAGTTTAGTTTCAGTGAGATATGTATCAACACGCGGACAAGCGCCCACGCTGGGATTTGAAGATGTCCTGCTGACCGGGTTAGCGCGCGACGGCGGACTGTATCTACCTCAAGCGTGGCCTACATTTTCGGCGGACAAAATTGCTGGATTTGCTGGCCAACCTTTCGATTTAGTGGCGACGGACGTTGTCGACGCGCTTGCCGGTGGTGCGATTCCGAGAGACGAACTCGCGCGCATGGCGCGGGAGGCTTACGCGACGTTTGGGCATGCCGCTGTGACGCCGTTGGTGCAGATCGCGCCCAATAGGTTTGTACTTGAACTTTTTCATGGTCCAACGCTGGCGTTCAAGGACGTCGCGATGCAATTGCTCGCGCGATTGATGGACTACGTGCTGGCGAAACGCGGCGAGCGGGCGACGATTGTCGGGGCGACCTCAGGCGATACTGGCGGCGCTGCGATTGAAGCCTTTCGAGCGTCCAAGCGTACCGATGTGATGATCCTGTTTCCCGATGGTCGCGTGTCGGACGTGCAGCGACGCATGATGACGACGCCGACAGAGCCGCACATCCATGCCATTGCGATTGACGGTACGTTTGATGATGCGCAAGCGCGGGTCAAAGATCTGTTCAATCACCACGCCTTCCGCGACCGCGTTAAACTTTCGGGCGTCAACTCGATCAATTGGGCGCGTATTGCGGCACAGGTGACGTATTATTTCGTAGCGGGTGCAGCACTTGGCGCGCCGCATCGTAAAGTCTCGTTTATTGTTCCCACGGGCAATTTTGGCGACATCTTTGCGGGCTATGTAGCGCGTATGATGGGTTTGCCAATTGAGACGCTGACAATCGCGACCAACAGCAACGATATATTGGCGCGCACCGTAAGCACGGGAACGTATGAAACACGAGGTGTTGTCGCCACGAGTTCACCGTCGATGGATATTCAAGTGTCGTCGAACTTCGAGCGATATTTGTTTGAAGCCTCGGGACGGGATGCGGCTCGTGTCGGACAAATGATGGATCAACTGAAACAAGGGGGCCGATTTGTGCTCGATGTAGCGCTGGCGCAGCGGCTCAAAGCTGACTTTGCCGCAGGCGCCGCCGATGAAGCAACGGTCACCAAGACCATATCGGTGACACTTGCTGAGAGCGGGTATTTACTTGATCCTCATACCGCTTGCGCGGTTGCGGCATGTTCCAAGCCTACACGCGCAACCGCGCAAGCGCCCCAGGTTATTTTGGCGACAGCCCATCCGGCTAAATTTCCTGATACGGTCGCGGCGATTGCCGGGATCAAGCCGGGGTTGCCGAAACGGCTTAACCGTTTGATGAGCGATCCTGAACGCATTCACCGTCTGCCAAACGATGTTCGAGCTATCGAGACCTATGTTGCCAGCCACGCGCGGGCGGCCAAGGAGGGTGCATGACTGTATCTGGGCATCTTGGTGTGGACGGCATCGGGACGGAGGTCAGCACACTGGGCAATGGCGTGCGTGTGGTTTCCTATCGGATGCCGCATGTCGAGACGGTGTCGCTCGGCGTTTGGGTCAATGTCGGGGCGCGGCATGAGTCTAAATCAGAAAACGGCATTTCGCATTTCCTCGAACACATGGCGTTCAAGGGGACCGAGCAACGGACAGCGCGCGACATTGCTGAAGAGATCGAGCAAGTCGGTGGCGAACTCAACGCTGCGACCAGTCTTGAGACGACAGCGTACTACGCGCGCGTGCTCAAAGCCGATGTCGGACTGGCGCTGGAGCTGATCGCCGACATTCTGCAAAATCCACGCTATAGTCGCGACGATCTTGAGCGCGAGCGCGAGGTTATTTTGCAGGAAATCGCGTCAACACGGGATAGCCCGGAAGAGATCGCGTACGATCTCATGAACGAGATCGCGTATCCTGAGCAGCCGCTCGGACGGCCTATTCTCGGTACGCAAGCGACGGTAAAAAAATTCTCGACCGAAGATATTCGCGGTTTTCTCAGACGCCATTACACAGCGAACCGCATCGTCGTGGCTGCTGCGGGCAAGGTCGATCACGATGCGCTGGTGCGGCTTGCTGAAAAGCTCTTCGGGCAGGTCGCCCGGTCAACGGAAGTAGTACCTGATATTGTGACGGCGGCGTATCGTGGCGGCGCGCGGGCGTCCGACAAGGCGTTTGAGCAGAGCCATCTACTGCTGGGATTTGAAGGGCCGCACTATCGCGATCCGACGTTCTATACGGCGCAGGTGTTCTCAGGCTTGTTTGGCGGCGGCATGAGCTCGCGGCTGTTCCAAGAGGTGCGTGAGCGGCGCGGACTTTGCTACTCGATTTACTCGGGTGCTTGGGGACTGGCTGATACCGGCATGTTTTCAATATATTCGGCCACTGGTCCTGAGATGATGCCTGAACTTATCGGCGTTGTGCGTGGCGAATTTGAGCGTGCGGCGACGACTGTACCTGAGGCACGCGAAGTGGAGCGCTCGAAGGCGCAGCTCAAGGCTGGCCTGATGATGAGTTTTGAGAGTTCTGGGGCCCGTGTTGAACAAATTGCGCGGCAAGTTTTGGTGCACAATCGCATCTTTGCGGCGAATGAATTGATCGAACGCGTTGAAGCAGTCACGCCGCAGAATATACGTGATTTTGCACAAGGTTTGCTCGAACGGCGCCCTGCATCGGCTGTCGTTGTGGGGGCGGGCAAGAAAAGCGGCGCTCTCGCCACATCAGCGTCTTTATCTTTCCGTCAAACCGAACACGCATGATGGTAGAACCGGGACAACAGCTTCGCGCCTCCATGACGTGGCATCGCCTGATGCTTGCGCGTGGGCTGTTGCTGCCGTGCGGCCTATTCAGACCAATGGTTACGACCAGGCTGATGGGACTGCTGATGGCTGTTCTTGCGTTGTCGGTCGTCGCCCTCAATGGTCCTGCAGCATTAGCGCTTGGGACCATCGAAGTGGGCCGCGATAGCGAACGCATCGATATTGCGCCTTTTGCTAGCGTGCACAAAGGCACTGGCGACAGGCTTCAGATCGAAACAGCAGCTGGTACCGACGGCTTGACCGACCGGCTCAGCGTCTCGCCTACGCTCCAGGGCGCGACGCCGAACTGGGTGGCGTTCGCTTTGAGGAATGTTTCCGACACGCGCATCGAACGCTGGCTGGTTGCTGATCGGTATTCGCTCTTTGGATCGGGCATTATTTGGCCGAGACTTGATGCGCGGCAGATCGAGCAAGTAACTCCATCGATTGGATTTTTACCGGAAGCGCTGCCTTTTGACGGATCCGACGTGTACCGGCTGACCATCGAACCGGGG
>JABFRJ010000477.1 GCA_013141255.1 Hyphomicrobiaceae bacterium | reverse complement strand
GAATCCAAAAGCCAAGCTTCCTGACGACGTCATCGGACCACGGACCGAGACACACGACACACTCCCGGCCAGAAATTACGCCGTCTTCGCCCAGAACTTCGAAGCCTCCAGTCGTCTGGCTGAGCGTCCGCGCTTCGCCTCGCAACACTGCACCACCGCGCTTCACAAATAAGTCGCCATACGCTTTGCCGACCGCACCCGGATCCGCAACGCTGACCGGATCTGACATGAAAAGCCCACCCGCAAACGACTCTGTCAGATGCGGCTCCATCTCTTTGATCTTGTCAGGCGTAACCATCTCGAAGTTAACGCCATACGTCACACGATCTGCGGCTTCCTTCTTTACCGCAGCTGCGTAGAGGTCTGCGTCACGGTAGAGCCGTAGATATCCCGTGCGTCGGATCATGCCGAGCACGCCCGCGTCCTTCATCAATACCTCGTGCTCAATCAGCGAGTTGACCACGATGGGTTTGGCCCCCCGCGCCGTCTTGGCTTGGCCCTCAGGCGACGACGCCCGATAATATCGCCATAGCCACGGCGCAATCGTCGGTAGCGCCGAATAATGCAAATTAGCCTCGGGCAACATATTGAGCGCGTATTTCAAAATCTTTTTTGGATCGTTGGGAAAAGGGTAGGGGACGACGCCCTCGATCTGGATCAGTCCAGCATTGCCGTAACTCGTTTCCTCCGCCACGCCACGTCGATCGATCAGCGCGACAGAACGTCCGCGGGCTTGCAGGTGGAGCGCCGTGCTCACCCCGACCATGCCAGCGCCTAGCACCAGAACGTCATACGATTTTGCAATGTTCATTCCAGGGGACCAATCAGAAAACGGGCGCAACGCCCAACGAGAGGCGCAAATCACGGATCAGCGACAATTATAGCCTGGTTCTGTCGTTGCTGCGCAATGGCTTCAGTGCTAAGCGGGGCCGCAATCAGTGCGTATCTCCTGCGCATATCGTCCATTTGCGCGCCGTTCGCGCTCAATAAGTTAACGACCGGAGCTCCTCATGATCCCGCGCTATTCCCGCCCCGAAATGGTCGCGATCTGGTCGTCCGAGACGCGTTTCCGGATTTGGTTCGAAATCGAGGCGCACGCGGCGTCTGCCATGGCCGAAATCGGTATGATCCCTAAGGAAGCCGCCCGCGAGATCTGGGAAAAGGGCTCCAAAGCCCAATTCAATACTGAAAAAATTGACGCCATCGAACGCGTCACCAAGCACGATGTGATCGCCTTTTTGACCCACTTAGGTGAATTCATTGGCGACAATTCGCGCTTCGTTCACCAAGGCATGACCTCATCAGACGTGCTCGATACCTGTTTGAACGTGCAACTCGTCCGCGCCGCCGATTTGCTACTGGCCGACATGGACAAACTCTTGGTCGCGCTGAAAACCCGCGCACTTGAGCACAAAATGTCGATCACGATTGGTCGCAGCCACGGCATCCATGCCGAACCCACCACGTTCGGTGTCAAATTGGCCCAAGCTTACGCCGAGTTTGCACGCGGCAAAGCACGCCTTGAAGCCGCCCGCGCCGAAGTCGCCACTTGCGCCATATCGGGCGCCATCGGCACCTTCGCGAACATCGATCCGCGCGTTGAAGCCTATGTCGCAGCCAAACTCGGCCTCAAGGTTGAGCCGGTCTCAACCCAGGTCATCCCGCGCGACCGCCACGCCATGTACTTCGCCACGCTTGGCGTCATCGCGTCGTCCGTCGAGCGCCTCGCCATCGAGATCCGCCATCTCCAACGCACAGAAGTCTTGGAAGCCGAAGAGTATTTCTCGCCCGGCCAAAAGGGCTCGTCGGCCATGCCCCACAAGCGCAATCCCGTTCTCACCGAAAACCTCACCGGCCTCGCCCGCATGGTGCGGTCGTATGCGCTGCCCGCGATGGAAAACGTCGCTCTCTGGCATGAACGCGACATTTCTCACTCGTCTGTCGAACGCATGATCGGCCCCGATGCAACTGTCACGCTCGACTTCGCACTCGTTCGCCTGGCGGGCGTCATCGAAAAATTGCTGGTCTATCCCGCGACCATGAAGAAGAACCTCGACAAGCTTGGCGGCCTGCACAACTCACAGCGCGTTCTATTGGCTTTGACACAAGCAGGCGTTAGTCGCGAGGATAGTTACGCGTTGGTCCAACGTAACGCCATGAAGACGTGGGAGCACGGCAAGGACTTTCTCACCGAGCTCAAGGCCGACAAGGACGTGACCGCGAAACTCGATGCCAAAACACTAGAAGGCATGTTCGACGACGCCTATCACTTGAAGCACGTCGACACGATATTTGCTCGCGTCTTTGGCACCTCGTGACGTTCTACGAAACGCATCGCATCAAAAAAAGCCCAGCAAACACAGCTGGGCTTTTTTTGTCGAAACCTTGAAGTGCCTGCTAAAGGAACATGCGCGCCAATAAAATGACCACCACCGCGCCAATCGCCGACTGAATGATGCTATCGACCGTCGGGTTGCCGACGCCAAGCTTCAGACCAATGGCGCTAAACAGAAAGCCTCCGACGATCGAGCCGAGTAGGCCCGCAATCAGCATACCAACTAAGCCACCTTTAACGCCGACGACCATACTGGCAAGCCAGCCTGCGACGATACCCATGACGGCCATGATAATAAGGCGTTGTGCATCCATCACGCGTCTCCATTTAGGTTTGGGCTGGTGACCAGGTTTGGCCGCCAGCTGCGACAAAATCGCAGACTCGTGCCATCAAGTCGAGACTTTCGTCGTAGAAGCATTAAATCAGATCGTTTGCAGCGCGCCGCATGGGTGTAAACAGCAAAGTCACCACCGCCGCACTCAACGCCGCCATAAGCAATGTCCAGTTCAGCATCTGTCCTTGGATCCACTCTAACGTCATGAGTGCAATGACACTTCCAGAGATCTGGGTGGCAAAACCGAACAGCGAGGCAGTCACCCCCGCAATCTCGGGGTGCGGGTCAAGCACAAGACTGGCCGCATTGGCGAGTACCACCAAAAACCCCATATTGAAGATTGTTATGGCGGCAATAAACACCGGCGCCGTCAGCCAGCCCATGCGAAACAGCAGCGCCATCGCCAGACAATCGATCAACAGCAGCACGCCCGCAGCCCGCGCTGCCTTCACCGTGCCAAGCCACGCAATAATTCGGTGATTGGTAAATTGCCCAATCATGATGCCCAACGCCGTCAACGCAAACAAAAACGCAAACCAAAAACCTTCGATTCCAAATGCCGACTTAAACAACCGCGGACTGTTGGAAATCATGATGATGATCAGCGCTTGCTGCAAACACGCGACCGCCAGATACCGCCTGGATTGCGGATGCTTGAGCACGCGAAGCACCGCCGCCAGCATTCGGCTTGGTTCAAGCGCGTGTGGATTACGATTTTGATGCGTCTCCCGATGCCCCCAAAGCGTCAGCAACAAGAGCGCCAGCGCCACAATCAGCACGCCCCCAAACGTCGCCCGCCAGCCACCGATGTAAAGTAACCCAACCCCGACCAACGGCGCAGCAATCGGACCGAATGAGAAGATCGACATGGCCAGTGCCATGGAACGCGCTAAGGCAGGCCCCGATTGCGTATCGCGCAACGTCGCCCGCGCCACCACCACCCCGAAGGCAGCTCCAAGCCCCTGCACGACACGTCCAACCTGCAAACCAAAGATAGATTGCGCAATCGCACATATCGCTGTGCCGACAATAAACAACGAGAGACCCGCGACCAAGAGTGGACGCCGCCCATAGCGATCCGACGCTGGCCCTGAGTAAAGTTGCCCGCATCCCGCAGCAATAAGAAATATTGGTATGAGCGCCTGCACGCTCTCAATCGGCGTGTTGAGATCCGACGCAATAGTCGTAAACGTAGGCAGCAAAATATCGTTGGCGAACGCATTGAGACCGAGCAATAGCCCCGTGAGCAAAATCACAAATCGATTGGTCATCAACAGAAGCTACCTCGGACGCGAGCGCGCCCGAAAGGCTCGCCCTCCATCAGCTCTTATCGCGTTCGCAACACCTGTCCAAGCGTCCGCCCTGCGTGCCAGATGCGCACGACTATGCCGCTTGGTCCTT
>JABFRJ010000087.1 GCA_013141255.1 Hyphomicrobiaceae bacterium | reverse complement strand
CGTTTAGGACAATGTCGAAACCCGTGGGATCATTCGACTTGGCGGCGACGACATTGAATTTTTCGGCGCGAAGGCGGGCGATGAGATCATCCCGCCGTGCAATATCGAGATCGGCGAGGGCAAGCTCTGCGACGCTCGACGAGGCGACGGCATGGGCGATGGCTGTGCCTGCGCCACCCGCACCAACGAGCAGGGCGCGGCGACCCTCGAAATTGCAGCCATTATCCTTGCAGGCGGCGACGAAGCCGAGACCATCGAACATGTCGCCGTGGAGCGTGCCGTCGGCGGCGCGGCGGATGGTGTTGACGGAGCGGAGGAAGCGTGCGCGGTCGGATGTGGTGTCGCATACGTCGAAAGCGGAAAACTTGTGCGGCACGGTGACGATGATGCCATCGACGTTCTTCATTGTGCGCATGGTGGCGATGTAGCCCGCCCAGTCGACGGAGGAGACTTGCATCGGCAGGCAGAGCAAATCGGCGCCGCGCTCTTCGAAGGCGCGGGTGACGCCGCCGGGGGATTTTACTTGCGCGATTGGGTCGCCGACAACAGGCACGAGGCGGGTGGCGCCGCTGAAATTTTCGAGCATGCGTTGCGTCTCCTCAATTGAGCGCGTGAGCAGAATTGCGGTTGTGTGGCATGGGTGGCGATGCTATGCAATGAGAAATTGGAATGGCATTCCAGTTTTACAGTTTTCTAACTTTTATCTATTTCGACTTGGAGGTGGCGTTGCGCTTTGCCCTATTCTTCCGTCGCCGCTGCGAGGCCTGCCCCCTATGAGCGCGGTACTTGAGCGCGGGCTTGGTATTTTGGAGTGTCTCGCAGGGCAGCCCGAAGGCTTGCCGCTGGGGGCTATTGCGGATCGTCTTAAAATTCCGCCTAGTGCCACGCATCGCTTGCTGATTGAGTTGGTTGACTATGGCTACGTGCGGCAGGTGCGCGATCAAGGGGATTATGCGCTATCGACGAAATTAGTTGCTATGGTGCTCGACTACATGGGTGCAACGGGGATCGTCGATTTTGCGCAACCTGTGCTTGATCGCTTGGCGCAGGAAAGTGGCGAGTTCGTGCGCTTGGCGGTGATTGATGGCGAGCGCTTGACGTGGGTGGCGCGGAGTCAAGGTGCGCGGCGCGGGTTGCGATATGATCCGGAAATTGATGCGACGGTGCGGCTGTCGTGCACGGCGTCGGGGCAGGCGTGGCTGATGACTTTGTCGGACGTTCGTGCGTTGGCACTGGTGAAACGACAGGGCTTTGGTGCGACGGGCGACTATGGACCGAATGCGCCTGCGTCGGCTACCGATCTAGCGCGGCAGTTGGCTTTGGCTCGCAAGCGTGGATATGCGTTGACGGTTGATAGTTTCGGGGTTGGGTTGTCGTCGATTGCGGTGCCGGTGCGACGGGGCTCGGATGCTGTGATTGGCGTGTTGAGCATTGCGGGCCCGACTGCGCGACTTGATGCCAAACGGTTGGCGGGATTTGCGCCTGAGCTTCATACCGCCGCGCGCGACATTGCTTTGGCGAGTGCGACATCACCACTGTTTGCGACATTGCGCGCGCGTTCCGAGGTGGCTATGTCATAGTACATCTAACCTTCTGGCTCTATTTCGCTGCACTTTTCTGAGGGATATTCGATGCTATCTACTGCTGATCGCAAACGCGCCGCCGACATGCTTCTGCTCGCGGCGCGGGATCGCAAGCAATGCCAACAGCTGTCGCAAATTTTTCCTGCGATCGACTTCGATGACGCTTATGCCATCCAGGCAGAAACGATCCGGCAGCGTGTTGCAGGCGGCGCCAAGGTGGTTGGACACAAGATCGGGCTGACCTCGAAGGCGATGCAGCGCTCAAGCATGATCGACGAACCGGATTATGGCGTGCTGCTAGAGGATATGGTCTATGTTGATGGCGCGAAGATCAAAGCGTCTGACTTTTGCGTACCGCGCATAGAGGTGGAACTGGCGTTTATTCTCGACAAGCCGCTCAAGGGGCCGGGCGTGACGCTGACTGACGTACTGCGGGCAACCGAGTATGTGGTGCCGTCGCTTGAACTGATCGATGCGCGCGTAATCGATCCGCGTAAAATTTACGATACGATTTCGGACAACGGGGCGGCGGCGGGTATTGTGCTTGGTGGGCGTCCAGTGCGACCGCACGACATTGACCTTCGCTGGGTGGGCGCGGCACTCTACAAGAATGGTGAAATTGAAGAAACAGGCTTGGCGTCGGGCGTTATGGGCCATCCGGCGATGGGTATTGCGTGGCTTGCCAATAAAGTTGGCCCGCATGGCGTGACGCTGGCTCCGGGGCACACGATGTTGTCGGGTTCGTTCACGCGGCCGATCTGGTGCAAGGCGGGCGATACGGTGCAGGCGGACTTCGGGCCGCTCGGCCAAGTCGCCGTGCAGTTCATCTGAGGATTGGATGATGGCGAAACCTGTCCGCATCGCTGTGATGGGCGCGGGCCTTATTGGCAAGCGGCACATCGAACACGTCTTGGCGTCTGACCGGGCGACGTTGTCAGCGATTGTTGATCCCACGCCAGTTGGAAAAATTCTGGCCGAGCAGCATCGCGTGCCGTGGTTTCGGAGCTTTGCTGAGATGGTGACTCACGATAAGCCCGAAGGGGTCATCATTGCGACGCCGAACCAAGTGCATGTTGCGAATGGCATCGATGCTGTGTCGGCGGGTATTCCGGTACTGGTTGAAAAGCCGATTGCGGATGATGTGGCGTCTGGCTTGAAGCTGGTTGAGGCTGCCGAAAAAGCCAAAGTGCCGCTGCTTACTGGGCATCACCGGCGGCACAATCTGATGATCCAACGCGCTAAGGCAATTATCGATAGTGGCAAACTGGGTCGCATCATTACGGTGCATGGATTCTTCTGGTTGTCGAAGCCGGCGGCGTATTTTGAACCGCAGTGGCGGCGCGAGAAGGGTGCGGGGCCCGTGTTCATGAATCTGATCCATGATGTGGATTTGTTGCGCTATCTGGTCGGCGAGATTTCGAGCGTGATTGCGCGGGAGTCGAATGCGGTGCGTGGCAACGCTGTGGAAGATGTATCGGTTATGTTGCTGTCGTTTGCCAATGGTGCGCTTGGCACGGTCAATGTTTCTGATTCGGTTGTCGCACCATGGAGCTGGGAGCAGACGACGGGCGAGAACCCTGTTTACCCGCACACCGATCAGACCTGCTATTTTATTGGTGGCACGCATGGTTCGCTGACGGTACCGCGTTTAGAGTTTTGGTCGAACGTGGGTGAGCGGAGTTGGTGGGAACCTTTTACGATCGAACGGACGATCGCGTCAGATGCTGATCCCTTGCGGTTGCAGGTTGACCATTTCGCTCGCGTCATTCGTGGCGAAGAAGCACCGCTGGTGTCGGGTCGCGAGGGGCTGCAGACTTTGAAAGTGATTGAAGCGGTGAAGATATCGGCACGCTCAGGGCAATCAGTGACGTTGACTTAGGGTGCGGTCAGCTCAATCGAGTTTGCATACCCTCGTGCGCGTGGCCCTCTTGCGTTTGGTTGGGGCTGGCATATTGTTATGCGCAACAACAATTCGCATCACCGATACCAGACGACAGAAGGTTGCTCTCATGAATATTGCTGATCTCGTTGCCATTGACGTTCACACGCACGCTGAGGTGTCGTGTCGGCAACCTGCGGACGCGTTTTGGCAGCCGTTCGAGGATGCGGCGAACAAGTACTTCAAAGCGGGCAAGCGGCCGACGATTGCGGAGACGGTCGCGTATTATCGCGAGCGCAAGATCGGCTTGGTGATGTTCACGGTCGATAGTGAATTTCAAATCGGCAACAAGCGTATTCCGAATGAGGAAGTGGCGGAAGCCGCTGCGGCGAACAGCGACATGATGATCGCGTTTGCGTCGATTGATCCACACAAAGGCAAGATGGGCGTGCGTGAGGCGGAGGCGCTGATCAAGTCTGGCGCTATCAAGGGCTTTAAGTTTCACCCGACCGTGCAAGGCTTCTTTCCGAACGACACGTTTGCCTATCCGATGTATGAGCTGATTGCGCATTATAAATTGCCGGCGATTTTTCACTCGGGGCATTCGGGTATTGGC
>JABFRJ010000479.1 GCA_013141255.1 Hyphomicrobiaceae bacterium | reverse complement strand
GTACTCCAGTCGTGCGCCAATGCACCACCGAGTACGCGGATACAAAAGGCTGTGGCGGCGACACATCGCGCACCCACAAGCACACTTAAATCCACACGAGCTTGCTCGGTGTGGGTTTCGGTGTGGGGTGTTGGTGGTGAGGCAGTGGGCAGGTAGGCAATAGGCAATAGGCAATAGGCGATAGGCGATAGCAAGAACTGGGAGACAATGCTTGGCGCAACGTGCGCAGTTCAAAAACGCAAAACTAAATCTCTCCGCCGCGTTCCCGGCCAAGCGAACGTTTTCGTTCGCGCGAGCCGGGATCTTTACCTTTCTGATGGAGGCAAAGATCCCGGATATATGTCTGGCGCAAAGGGCGCACGACAAATTCCGGGAACGCGGTGGGGAGAGAAGCGCGTTCCCGGACGAAGCCGTCTGAAGCGCGGCGCAGATCTGCGATCCTAATTATTCTGATGGAGGTAAAGATCCCGGCTCGCGCGCCGCTTGGCCGGGAACGCGGCGGAGGGAGTACGGCCGCTCGCGCAGGCGGGCAAACGTAGAGAACTCACGCAGGCGAGGATATAGAGAGTGCTGCGCAGCGAGCAAACGATTAGTGATGTGGGAACCCAAAAAAGCCGGTCGCGAGGACCGGCTTTTTGAAGTTTAAGCGTGAGCCGCTGGACGCAAGATAATTAATGCGGTCGCGTGCGACTGGTATCGGCGTTTGGAGTCGCGTCTCAGGCGGGAGCATTGGTGCTCGCGACTGTGAGTTCTGATTAGAACAGCGGTTTGTTCTTTTTGTTGGCTTTACGGGCGGCGTAGCGAGCATCGCGACGGGCTTTGAGTTCAGCTTCGCGCGCAGCTTCGGTCTCCTGGTGGATTTGCCACTCAAGTTCTTCAAGCGCTTTCTTTTCGGCGGCGGCCTTCTCGGCTTCAGCCTTGATGCGCGCTTCTTCTTCAGCTTTGCGCTTGGCGTCTTCGGCAGCCTTTTTGGCTTGCTCTTTACGCTTTGCTTCCTGGCGGGCGTCACGCTCTTTGGCTACGCGCTCGCGCTCGGCTTTTTTGGCCTCGAATTCTGGATGACCAGGGCCGGGAATGGCTTTGAATTTTTCGAGCGCCTTCTGGCGGGCTTCAGCGGCGGCTTTTTGACGGTCGGCGAAATCAGGTAATTTGAACGACTTCATGTAGTTTTTGGGTCCATGGCGGGAGTTGGCGACGAGACGTGGTATGAACTGCTAGGCGTATGGAACTGCTAGGCGTATGACAATTTGCAGACAATCAGGTGCGAGGCGACAGCCTTGCTTAAATCCAGCGGCGCACGCGCGCGGCGTACAAATCATAGTCGCGACCGAACCGGGTGCGGAGGATCAATTCCTCCGGCACAATCTGGAAGCGTGTGATGTACTCCGTAAATGCGGGCAGCGCTAGCCCTGCCCAGATATTTCCCAGCGCAATCACCCAACCGGCGAGAATGAAGGCGAACCCAAGATACATGGGGTTGCGGCTGTGGGCGTACATCCCGGTCGAGACAATTTGTCGCGATTTGTCGGGTGTGCGGGGATCGACTGTGGTGCGGGCGAAACGGAATTGGGCGACGGAGAGCAGGCAAAAGATAACTCCGATGAAGGCTGCGACGGCGCCGAGGATGGAGTTGGTGGTGATGGTGAGCGTGGGCATTCCGGCAACGAGCCATGCGGCGAGCATGCTCGCGGCGAGGACAATGAGAGGTGGGATTTTTAGATGTAGCGCGGGCATGTGGTCTCTAGGCTATTGGCTTACGACAACACTGCTTGAGCTATTTGAGTGCTCTGCATTTTTCTATCAACGGAAGATCGCATAGGCGAGGAGTATCACGACGCCGATCAATGCAGGCCAACGGATCATTTGCGCTAAGCGCGATGAGCTGATGTCGAGCCAAGCGCCTATGCCAAGGCCCGAGATCGCGCCGATCATTGCGCCGGTCGAGCCCGCGATCGACCAACCGAGGAAAGAGCCCAAGAAAAACAGCGCCACAGAACAAGGTGCGTGGAGCAGAACATCAAAGGTGACGTCCCACATTTTTACTCCGTTACTCGGCGGCGTGGCGGGTGGCGGTGAATTGATCGATGCGGGCTTCGATGACGGGGCGGAAGTTTTTGATCAAGCCTTGCACGGGCCAAGCGGCGGCTTCGCCCAGCGCACAGATGGTGTGACCTTCGATTTGTTTGGTCACGTCCCAGAGCATATCAATTTCGGCGTGGCTGCTTTGGCCGCGCTCCATGCGCTCCAAGATGCGCCACATCCAACCGGTGCCTTCGCGGCACGGCGTGCACTGGCCGCAGCTTTCGTGCTTGTAGAAATAAGCGAGGCGTCTGATGGCGGCAATGATGTCGGTCGATTTGTCCATGACTATGATGGCGGCTGTGCCGAGGCCTTTGGAAACCTTGGCGCAGGCGTCGAAATCCATCGTGAGGGATTGGCAATCGGCTTCGGTGACAAGTGGCATGGATGAGCCGCCGGGAATGACGGCGAGTAGATTATTCCAACCGCCACGCACGCCGCCGCAATGACGTTCGAGTAGGTCTTTGAGTGGTATACCCATCTCTTCTTCGACGACGCAGGGACGTTCGACGTGGCCGGAAATTTGAAATAGCTTCGTGCCGGTGTTGTTGGGTTTGCCGATGCCAGCGAACCAGACGGCGCCGCGACGGAGAATTTCGCCGGTTACGGCGATGCTCTCGACGTTGTTGACGGTGGTCGGAGCGCCGTAGAGGCCGACGTTAGCGGGAAACGGCGGCTTCATGCGCGGCTGACCTTTTTTGCCTTCCAGGCTTTCGAGCATGGCGGTCTCTTCGCCGCAAATGTAAGCGCCGGCGCCATGATGGACGTAGAGGTCGAAGTCCCAACCGTTGAGATTGTTCTTGCCGATCAGTTTGGCGGCGTAGGCTTCATCGACGGCGCGCTGAAGGGCTTCACGCTCACGCACGAATTCACCGCGGACGTAGACGTAACAAACGTGCGCGCGCATGGCGAACGAGGCGAGGAGCGCGCCTTCGACGAGGACGTGCGCGTCGTGGCGCATGATTTCACGGTCTTTGCAGGAGCCCGGTTCTGACTCGTCGGCGTTGATGACGAGATAGGATGGCCGCGCATCGGCCTTGGGCATGAATGACCACTTGAGGCCGGTTGGGAAACCTGCGCCGCCGCGACCGCGTAAGCCGGAGGCTTTGACCTCGTTGATGATCCAATCGTGGCCGCGATCGATGAAGGCTTTGGTGCCGTCCCAGACGCCGCGCTTTTGCGCGCCTGCAAGGGAGACATCGTGATGACCGTAGATGTTGCGGAAGATGCGGTCGCGGTCGTGGAGTGCCATGCGATCAAGTCCTTGCGAAGGTGGCGCGGCTTAGCGTTTGGGGGCGGTTTGATAGAGCGAGAGCCCGGCGGCGCCGAGGGCGAGGGCGGTTGAGAAAATTGCGGCATCGTATTGGGGTTGCGATAGCACGAAGCGCTGAAACAAATAGAAGAACGCGCCAGCGGCGGCGGCGTGGGATGCGGCTTTGATGAGGCGTTCGGACGTCGTCATGGTGGTGGTTCTCTGCGCTCGATTACTCAACCTTTGGGCCGCTCGCCGACATTGCCTTCAGGGCGCCAACCCGACGCGAGCTTGGCGCACTGTTCGAGCCAACGGTCACGGGCGACGCGGCCTTGCATGCCCTCGATGTTGCTTTCGACCCAGAGGATTTCAGCGGGTGTCCATTTGGCGATCTGATCAAAGTGCCAAATGCCGACAGCATTGAGTTTTGCTTCGAGTTTGTCGGCTACGCCCCAGATCAGACCGAGGTCATCGGCTTTGCCGTCGCGCGGGGCTGTGAGCATGGCAGGCTTGGTGCCGGGGTTTGATGTTGGGCTTGCCGTGGCTGCTGTCGGGATTGCGGACGCAGGTGCGGCGGTGGCAGGTTTGGACATCAGGCCAGCGACTGTGGCTGCGGCGGCACTGGCGGTGGCGGCAACGGCTGTTGTGGTTTTGTTGCTGTTGTCGGCGGCGGGTGTGGCTGATGGTGGAGCAGTAGGCGTTGTAGCGGGTGCTGCCTTCCCGGTTGCCGCGTCTGCGGCGGCTTTAGCAATG
>JABFRJ010000217.1 GCA_013141255.1 Hyphomicrobiaceae bacterium | reverse complement strand
CTTGTAAATGCAGGAGTGCAATAAATCCGGGACAACGCGGAGACACGTTTTTTGCAGAATCAGACTCAGAATGAGCCGCAGGATGAGACCGAGCCATTGCCGCCAGTCACGTTCGCTGACCTAAACCTCAGCGCCAAAGTGCTCTCAGCCGTTGTGGCATCCGGCTACACTATTCCGACGCCGATTCAGGCTCAGGCCATCCCCGTCGCCGTCACCGGACGCGACATCCTAGGCATCGCCCAGACCGGCACCGGCAAAACCGCAGCCTTCGTCATGCCGATGATCACGCGACTTGAAACCGGTCGCGCTCGCGCCCGCATGCCGCGTTCGCTAATCCTCGCTCCCACCCGCGAACTTGCAACCCAAGTCGCGCAGAGCTTCGAGAAATACGGCGTCAATCACAAGCTCGACCTCGCGTTACTCATTGGCGGCGTCGCCATGGACGAGCAAATCAAAAAGCTGGACCGCGGCGTGGACGTACTCATCGCCACCCCCGGTCGTCTGCTCGACCATTTCGGGCGCGGCCGCATCATGTTGATGGGCGTTGAAATCCTCGTCATCGACGAGGCCGACCGCATGCTCGACATGGGCTTCATCCCTGACATCGAAAAGATCTGCAAGCTGTTGCCACCCCGGCGCCAGACGCTGTTTTTCTCGGCCACCATGCCGCCGGAAATCACGCGCCTGACCGAGCAGTTCCTGACCAATCCGCTGCGTATCGAAGTCGCCAAACCCGCGACCACAGCGAAAACCATCACGCAACGCTTCTTCTACGCCCCCGGCGGCGAAGATTGGGCCAAGCGCGAAATCTTGCGCGACCTCCTGCGCACGCAGCCTGTCCAAAACGCCATCATTTTCTGCAACCGCAAGCGTGATGTCGCCATCCTCAACAAATCGCTGATCAAGCACGGCTTCAACGCCGGTTGCCTCCACGGCGACATGGACCAATCGAGCCGCACAGCCACGTTAGACAAATTCCGCGCCGGTGAAATCACCGTCCTCGCAGCGTCCGACGTAGCCGCCCGTGGCCTCGACATTCCCGAAGTTAGTCACGTCTTCAACTTCGACATCCCATGGCAAGCCGACGACTACGTCCACCGTATCGGCCGCACGGGTCGCGCCGGACGCGAAGGCTTCTCCGCCAGCATTGTCACCGGCGACGACTTCAAGGCGCTTGCCGAAATCGCCAAAATCACCGGCGAAGAACCTGTGTGGATGAACGAAGCACCAACCGAAGCTGAAATCGCCGATGGTGCAAAACGCAAACGCGGTCGCGGCGGTCGCCCAGCGTCGCGCAGCGCTTCAACTCCTCGCAGCGCGTCAGCGCCACGCAGTGGCAGTGAACGTCCTCGCGGCGACAGTACAGGAGTCGACAGTCCGCGCCGTGATCGTCCCCGTGGCGACCGCCCACCTCGCAGTGAGCAACAGCCTCGCAGCGACATTGCCGCACGACCGTCTGATGCTCCCGTGGAAGCAGGACCGGAAGGCGCACCAACGCCGCGCCGTCAGGAGCGCTCCAACGACGAGCGTCGTCCACGCCCCACGCGTGACCGTCGCATTCATCGAACACCCGACGCCCAACCCGCTGTCGCAGGATCAGGTGACCAGCCCCGAATCGAAAGCCAACAGCGCGATCAACAACCGCGAATTGAGCAACGCCCAGAGCGTCAACAAGAGCGTCAACAAGAGCGTCAGAACGAGCGTCAGCAAAGTCGGCCACCGCGCCAAGACCGTGATGAACGTCCTGCGCGTCAAGATCAGCCGCAACGCCTGGCAAACGACCAACCTCGACAGGAGCGACAACCACATCGTGACGCTCCAGCAGGCGAGCGTCGACGTGAAAGCCATACGACCGATCGCCAGCCGGAGCGGAACGATCAACGTCCACCGCGCCAAGACCGTCCCGAGCGTTCAACGCAGAGCGAACGTCCACGTCGCGACGACCGCCCTCGCGACAATGATCGTGGAGGCAATGATCGCGGCGGCAACGACGCAGGCCTCGGCTTCGCCGACAACGTACCCGCCTTCCTAAAACGCCCCGTGCGCAACGGGTCGTAAGATCAAGCCATTGATCTCAGACATCAAATCGAACACATTGCGGGCGTCACCTCAGACCAGGAGACGCCCACAGTGCCATTGATTTCTTCACAGTCGCCCGACGACGTGCTCCGCGCCATCTGGATCGCGCACCACTCTGACAGCAGCGCGACCGACGCCGTGACATTCTCAGGCGCCGATCCCGTACTGCCCTCAATTTTTCCGATTGGCGCGCTCGCGGGAGCAACCATCGCAGCAGCCGCACTCGCCGCCGCCGAAGTCTGGCGCGGGCGCGGCGGCAACTCACAAACCATCACTGTCGATCTCTACCATGCTGCCGCCGAGTTTCGCTCCGAGCGCTACATCCGCACCCCAGAACCACCCGCTAATCCCTGGGACCCCATCGCCGGCCTGTATCCAACGAGCGACGGACGCTTCGTCCGCATCCACACCAACTTCCCCCACCACCGCGACGGCATCCTCGCACTGCTCAAATGCGCTTACGACCGCAACGCCGTCGCCGTCGCACTCAAAACATGGACCGCCGAAGGCTTCGAAACCGCCGCCGCACAACACAATCTCGTCGCCACCATGACGCGCTCACCCGAAGATTGGGCCACCCATTCGCAAGGCAAAGCTGTCGCCGCGCTCCCGCTCATCGAAGTCATCCGCATCGGTGACGCACCGCCCAAACCACTGCCGCCCGCAACGCGTCCACTCGCCGGCGTCCGCGTGCTCGACCTCACACGCATCATCGCTGGCCCCGTCGCCGCTCGCACACTGGCAGCCCATGGCGCCGACGTCCTTGCCGTCACCTCTCCATATCTCCCCGCTATACCTGTGCTCGTGATTGATACTGGGCGCGGTAAACGCCAAGCCCACATCGACCTCAACACCGACGCTGGCCGCGCAACACTCGAAAACCTCGTCCGCGATGCCGATGTATTCTTGCAAGGCTATCGCCCCGGCGGACTTGCCGCGCGCGGTTTCTCACCCGAACGCCTTGCCACCCTCAACCCCGGCATCATCTGCGCCACGCTCTCAGCCTACGGCCACACTGGCCCTTGGAGTGACCGTCGCGGCTTCGACAGCCTCACGCAAAACACCAACGGAATGAATTGGTCCGAGGCTCTGGCGGCCCATCCGCAAGGCCTGATGGAAAAGCCAAAGGAGTTACCCGCTCAAGCCCTCGACCACGGTGCCGGACATTTGCTCGCCTACGGCATCGCCGTTGCCCTCGCGCGCCGCGCAACAGAAGGCGGATCCTGGCATGTCCGCACATCACTCGCCCAAGTCGGCCATTTCCTCGACGGCCTCGGCCGCGTTCCCGGCGGACACAAAGCCAATGATCAAACCGCTGACGACGCAGCCAAATACACCGAACACTCACAGTCCGGATTTGGCCCCATCACCGCCATCGCGCATGCCGCACGGCTGTCAGCAACACCGTCCCACTATGCACGCCCCGCCATGCTATTAGGCACCCACCCGCCGCAGTGGGAATAAGCCTGGCCATATCGCCGCAGCCACAGATCCACGCACACAGCAAGTCCCTGCGGCACTTGACGCTCTGACCCGGCCCGCGCAGAAGAGCTGGAAATTCCAGGAGCCGCCGATGCCCGCACTCGACACGTTGAAGCAGCCATTTCCTTATTCGCTGCCCAAAGACAAAATCAAAATCCTGCTGCTCGAGGGCATCTCGGACACCGCCGTCAATGTGCTCACATCAGCCGGTTACACCCAGATCGAGCGTCACACCAAAGCGCTCGACGGCGACGCACTCCGCAAAGCCCTTGTCGGCGTGCGCATGCTCGGCATCCGTTCACGCACGCAAATCACGTCCGACGTCATCGACGGCATTCGCAGCCTCGTCGCCATCGGTTGCTTCTCCGTCGGCACCAATCAAGTTGATCTCAATGCCTGTTCGATTATGGGCATCCCTGTCTTCAACGCACCGTTCTCCAACACGCGCAGCGTCGCCGAACTGACCATCGCCGAAATCGTCATGCTGATGCGCCGCATCTATCCGAAATCAGTCGCGGCTCATGCC
>JABFRJ010000122.1 GCA_013141255.1 Hyphomicrobiaceae bacterium | reverse complement strand
GGGCCAAATCCGAGCCATGCCCGTCGCCAAAGCCTCGATCCCCAAACTGCACCCCGGCAACGATCCTGTCGCGGGCGCGTTCTGGGTCATCGCGTCAATGGCCACCCTGGCCGGACTTGCCGCCTGCGGCAAAGCCTTGGCCGCCCAAGGCATGCACCCCTTTGAAGTCGTCTTCTTCCGCAACCTATTCGCAGCCGTCGTCTTCGCGCCGCTCCTGGTCACGCGTGGCCTTGGTATTTTCGAAACCGGCGCTCTCAAACTCTACGGCGCCCGCTGCGCCGTCTCCCTCATCTCGATGCTCGCCTGGTTCTCTGCCCTAGCCATGATCCCGCTCGGTGAATTGACCGCCATCAGCTTCATCGCCCCCCTGTTCGGCACGCTCGGTGCTATCATGTTCTTGGGCGAAAAAGTCCGCGCCCGCCGCTGGACCGCACTCTTCATCGGCTTCTTAGGCGCACTCGTCATTCTGCGTCCAGGCTTAAGCCCACTTGGTTGGGGCCAATTGATCGCACTCGGCTCCACCATGTCGTCAGGTATAGTCGCCGTCCTCGTCAAACAACTGACCGCCCGCGATGACCCCAACAAGATCGTATTCCTCACGCACGCATTCCTAGTGCCAATGTCGATCCTACCTGCGCTATTTGTTTGGACGACACCGCAGTTATCACAACTCCCACTTCTGATCGGCATGGGCATCTTCGCCACCGCTGGTCACATGATGTTGGTGCGTGGTTTCGCAGCCACCGACGCCTCGCTTGTCATGACTTTCGAGTTCTCCAAACTGCCATTCGCGACCCTGATTGCGGTCTGGTTCTTCGGCGAAAGCGTGGACATGTGGAGCTGGATCGGCGCCGCCATCATCATCAGCTCCGCCGTTTATATCACCCGCCGCGAAGCCCTCGCCAAGGCAGCAGAGCGTGAGGCAGAGGCCATCCGTGCCCATCGCTAGTCCCGACACTATCGGTGCGACCTCATCGCGCTTTGCTTTCGATGAAACCCAGGCAATGCTAACGCCAATCTGAACTTAAAGTCCTACCACAGCGTCCACGAGGACAAAGACATGATTTTTCGTCAACTCTTCGACAGCGTGTCCGGCACCTACAGCTACCTGATGGCCAGCCGTCACGGCGGCGAAGCCCTCATTATCGACCCCGTTTTAGAGAAGGTCGACCGCTACTTGCAACTCGTGCAAGAACTCGATTTAAAACTCGTCAAAGCCGTCGATACCCACGTCCACGCCGACCACATCACCGGCCTCGGCGCACTGCGTGATCTGACACAGTGCATCACCGTCATGGGCGAACAGTCCAAGGTTGACGTCGTGTCGATGCGCGTTGCCGAAGGTGATAAACTCACCATCGAAGGTCTCACGCTCGATGTCCTTTTCACGCCCGGTCACACCGACGACTCCTACAGCTTCCGCATGCAAGATCGCGTCTTCACCGGCGACACTCTGCTCATCCGTGGGACTGGCCGCACCGATTTCCAAAACGGTTCCGCCCGCGCACAATACGATTCACTCTTCAACAAATTGCTCAAGCTTCCCGACGACATGCTGGTCTTCCCCGCCCACGACTACAAGGGCGACACCGTCTCCACGATAGGCGAAGAAAAGCGCTATAACCCACGTCTTCAAGTCAAATCCGTCGACGAGTATGTCGACTTAATGAGCAAGCTCAAATTACCAAACCCGAAGATGATGGACGTGGCTGTCCCCGCCAACATGCGCCAAGGTCTGGCGCAAGACGAAATGACCAGGAAGGGACTCTCACTATCCACAGCCCAAGCAATAACATTGCTTGGCACACCAAACGCAGCGTTCATCGATCTGCGCGAACCCAGCGAACGAGCTAAAGTCGGTACCATTCCTGGGTCCATTCACGCACCCTACTCAGACCTGCAAGATAACATTCGAGCAGGCGGCATGCTGTACGCACTCGCCAGCGCAAAAACCATTGTCTTCTACTGTGCTTACGGCGAACGCTCAGCCATGGCTGTGCAAGCGGCTCAAGATGCAGGACTCACCACCACCTGCCACATCCACGGCGGCATCGACGCCTGGCAAAAAGCCAACGCCCCGGTCGGCCGATAAGCCGAACTTTGGCGGAACTCTCTGTAAGTTGAGCTCACGCCTTCACCCACTTCGGACGCTTGGGGACACCTTCAGGTTTCTCAGAACCCGCCATGTAATAAAAGCTCGCTTGGCCTCTGGCGCAAAGCGTCCCGTCTGGCAGAACCACATCCCCTGTGACAGTCGCCACGCGCCCCTCAACGCCAATAACGCGACCGCGCGCCATGATCGAGCCCGACTTCGCCGGCGCCAAGTAGGTCGTCAGCAACGACACCGTCACTGCCTCCCGCACGTTGCCATCAAGCACGCAAAAGCAAACCGCATGCCCAAAGGCCGCATCAAGCAACGTCGTATAGACGCCACCGTGTAGATAACCGAGACTATTGAGATGCTTGGCCTCAATGTCCAGAACGATCTCAGCGTAATTGAGCCGCCAGACGCCAGTGCGATAACCGAGCAAGCGACGAAATCCGCCAATGCGGCCCGTGTCACCGTCCCGCTCACTCACCACCCCTGCAGTGGGCTTATGCGCGTCTCGCTCTGTCATTCCCTCGGCCGATCTGCTAGGTCACGTCGCATCCAAAGGGCTCACCGGAGCCCACTCGATATATGTCCTACCGGAGACTGCGCCGTCATGAAAGACGCTCCCCTCGATCTGCCCCCCATACCCGCCGCTGCCATTGCACGGCTCAAGGCGCTTGTGGGCCCCGCAGGCTATTTCGAGACAGAAGCCGACACTCTCGCCTATCGCAAAAGCTGGCGCTACGGCTACGTCGGCAAGACGCCCCTCGTGCTGCGTCCGGCCAACACCTCAGAAGTCGTCGAGATCGTTAAAATCTGCGCCGCAGAGCGCATCCCAATTGTGCCCCAAGGCGGCAATACCGGCCTCACCTTCGCTGGTAACCCCGGCCACTCCATGGGCGAAATCGTCGTCACAACCGAGCGCATGAACAAAGTCCGCGCCGTCGATCTCGGCAACGACACCATGACAGTTGAAGCCGGCGTCGTGCTCCAAACACTCCAACAAGAAGCCGCCAAACATAACCGGCTCTTTCCCTTAAGCCTCGGCGCACAGGGCTCGTGCCGCATCGGCGGCAACATTTCAACCAACGCCGGCGGCGTCCAAGTGCTCCGCTACGGCAACACGCGCAACCTCGTACTCGGCCTCGAAGTCGTGCTCCCCGATGGCCGCGTCTGGAACGGCCTGCGTGGCCTGCGCAAAGACAACACCGGCTACGACTTGAAGCATTTATTCATCGGCGGCGAAGGCACGCTCGGCATCATCACTGCAGCCGTCCTCCGCGTGTTCCCAAAGCCAACCGCGAGCGAAACAGCATGGATCGCGGTCGATAGCCCAGACGCTGCCGTCAAACTGCTCAGCCGCATGAAGGAGCGCATGGGCGAACAGTTGTCAGCCTTCGAGTTGATCCGGCGTTCCATCGTTGAATTTACCGTGCAGTCCATCCCCGGCAACGACGATCCGATGCCCGAAAAACATCCTTGGTACGTGCTGATGGACGTAACCAGCCAAGGCGCGGCGGGATCCCTCGCAGAGCCGTTGGCCGAGGCCCTTGGCGCCGCCATGGAGGATGGTTTGGTGCGTGACGCTGTGATAGCCACATCGCAAAACCAAGCCAACAAACTTTGGAAAATGCGCGAAGATATGGCCGACGCCCAACGCGCCATCGGCGGCTCGGTCAGTCACGACGTCTCAGTGCCAGTGTCACGCATCCCGCAATTCATTACTGAGACTGATGCGGCAATGGAAGCCCGCTTCCCTGGCGTCCGCCACTGCTGCTTCGGCCACGTCGGCGACGGCAACATGCATTACAATCCCATCCGCCCCGAAGGCTGGGAGCAAGCGAAGTTCCTCGAATACTATGAAGAGATCAACCGAATTGTGCATGATCGCGTCATCGCACACGGCGGCTCGATCAGCGCCGAACACGGCATCGGTCGCATTCGCCTCGAAGAAAATTACCATTACAAAAGCGACGTTGAACTCGATCTGATGCGCGCGGTGA
>JABFRJ010000095.1 GCA_013141255.1 Hyphomicrobiaceae bacterium | reverse complement strand
AGTACATTCAGTGTCAACGCCCATGGTTGGCCTGTTCCTTACGGACCTTTTGGCGCGACCGTGCGCTCAATTGAGATGATGCTCGCTGATGGAACGGTTCTCAGTTGTTCGCGTACTGAAAATGCAGAGCTCTTCAAGCTGGCAATGGGGGGGTACGGTTTTTTTGGCATAATCTTGAAGCTCGAAGTGGATATGGTCGAGAATTTGTTGCTGCAACCGACGTTCGAGGTGATGCCGTCGGCGGCGTTGTCGAAGCGTTTTATTGAAGCGGCCAAGGATCCGGCGGTGCGGATGCTCTATGGTCGCCTTAATGTGAGTAAAAGGGATTTCTTTACACAATCTCTGCTCGTCAGCTATCGCGCTGTTACTCCACAGCCCGCCAAATTACCTGTCTTCGGTGATGCGCCCGCCATGTTGTCGCGGCGGCTATATCGGGCGCAACTGAATTCCGAAGTGGGCAAGAAAGCACGTTGGTTTGCTGAGACGGTGGCGGCGCCTAAGGCATTGTCAGGTATTGCAACGCGCAACACGCTGATGGCTGAACCGGTGCGCAATCTGGCGAGCGATGACCGCAGCCGAACGGACATATTGCACGAGTATTTTGTGCCACCTGATCGCTTTGGCGAGTTTATGAAAGCCTGCCAAGAGGTCATCGTTCCGTCGGGTCAGGAGATGCTCAACATTACATTGCGTTACGTTGCGGCGGATCAAGAGAGTGTCATGGCTTTTGCCCCGACGGCGCGGATTGCGGGGGTGATGTCGTTTTCGCAAGACGTGTCTCCGGAGGGAGAAATTGGTATGTTGCGCATGACTGAAAAGCTGATTGATCGCGTTGCCACCTTGGGCGGCAGTTTTTATTTGCCGTATCGGCTGCATGCGCGGCGTGACCAGGTTGCAGGTATCTATAAAAATACTGAGCAATTTGTTGCTCGGAAGCAGCATTACGATCCAGATCTTGTGTTTCGCAATGCTATGTGGACTGCGTACTTCGGGACTGCTCGTCATTGAAAGGTTGCACCGTGATGCAGACAATCGATCGCATGCGCCGCATTGCTGTTGGATACGCTTGCGCGTTGGCCTTTGCAGCACTGCTGAATTACATCCCTGGTCTTACCGATGCGCAGGGACGGACGTTCGGGATTTTTGCCCTCGATATCTACGATGACAGTCTCCATCTTGCCTCGGCGCTGTGGGCTGGTTGGGCCGCATGGACGTCGCGGTCTGCCGCTGTGGCGTTTCTCCAAATTTTCGGTACGCTTTATTTTCTTGATGGTGTTCTCGGTGTCTTTACGGGGGTCGGCTTTCTTGATCTGACGATCTTCATCCTTGGGCCACAACCTGGTTCTCTCATCATGAAGTTTCTTGCCAGCGCACCGCATTTGGTGCTCGGCGGGTTTGCTATGTTTGCCGGGTTTATTTTGTCGAAGCGGGCATGATTATGGGCTTGCGTGTTTCATCGCGACTGCAGCGTGTGGCAAAGCTGGTGGCTATTGGCATCGCCGCAACCGTGGTTCTGGTGGCAATGCCGATACTAGGGGTTGAAACGACGTGTGTCGCACCTCGGCAGAGTGCGCCGGTGACATCATCATTACTTGATCCGGCGCATCGTCGTGACGAAGTGAATACCTATCTGACCTATCCCGAGTGGTCGATTGTGCACGCTTATGAGGATTTGGCTGCGGTGCAACGGCGCTCCAGCGAAAGCGATTTCGACTATTTCGGCTCGATTCGTCGCTTCTGGAGCAGCCTTTGCAGCATTTCGAGGCTGGCTTCGGCACGCGGAACGATCAGCGGCGAGTATAAATTGATGCTTTACACCATCGGCATTTCGTTCGCGGGCGAGATGGGCGTCAAAGGACTTTATGAGAAATCAATTGGACGCGTGACGTCATGGATTTCGTCGGCGAGACGAACACCTGAGGATGCGTTCGCGCTTGCCGTCGCCGACGATTATGCAAAGTTTCTGCGACAGGTGCCTTGGTACGAATATCCGTTCGGTAGGACGCTGGGTCGTTTCTGGACGGAAACACCACTTTGGGGTGGTAATATCATTCGTAAGATCGAACGTCGCATTGCCTTGTCGTTGGAATGGGGACTTAAATCGCTGTATGCAAAAGTGATTGCAGTTGGTGCAGCATCGTCTCCGGCTCCGTTGCGCATACGGAGTGTGGTTGTGAATTTGAGCGCTGACGATCTTGCCGCTGATGCACGCCTTACATTGGTCGAGCGCCGTGGTGATAAGGCAATTATCGAGACGGACCGATATGCGACGCTGACGGATATTATTCGCAAGCTTGCAGCGCGAGGACTGGATTTCTCGGAGATTGCGGGCAACCAAAACATCATGGTTACAGTCTTCGCGAAGGACCCCGTATTGAGTGCGGAATGGGGCGTTAAAACGTTGTTTGCTGTGCCGGTCGAGGCGCGGCCTGGATGGCAGAGGCTTGTCGTTGATGTTAGAGTTGGATCGCTCGCGGGTTTTATTCGGGCACTTGATCGCTCGGAGTTGGTGCTCGATCATGTCTACGATTATTGAATCGTATCCTGCCAAAGTCGCGTGTGCGCTCTCAACCGTCATTTGTGGTTGGTTTGCTATCATAGTCGGCGTTACGGTGGTGGCTGAGCCTACTAAAGATGTCGTCATATTTGGCAATCCGCAGCGTACGCTTGCGCTGCTGGATGGTACCGATCTCCGTATTGTCAATTTGCAGTCTTCGTATTTGATCGTTCGTGGTGCTGAGCAGGGTTTTGTTCGAGCCCTCTATGCCAATGGTGCTTGGCTGGTGTTGCCTGCGCGGGGCAGGACATGTTTCGCATTGAAGGAGCTGGGCTCATGAGGTGGTCGCGTCCCATCCGTCCGCTCGCGCCGCGGCCACTTTCCTCCAGCTCTCGTCCTGCGCGCAAACTCGTCCGCATCAATGGCACGGATTCTGCAAACATACTTGCGCGGCCGCCGGCGGGTGGTCGACATTCAATTGTGCGTCGTATCGGTGTGGTGTTGGTCGCGTTTCTTGTCGTTAGTCTTCTGGGTCTTGCTGGATTCCGATTGGCCGCTTACGTGCGCGAGGCTGATGTTGCGCAGGCGATTGCGCCGCGGACTGGGCGGTTCGTTGAGACTGGGCACGGGCGCATGTTTTTGCAGGATCAAGGGCCGCGTGACCGCATACCGATTGTGCTCATTCATGGGACGGCTGCTTGGAGCGAATTCTGGCGCGGCACGATCGATCACTTGTTGCAGCAGGGGCATCGGGTGGTTGCGCTTGATCTGCCGCCATTTGGTTTTTCGGATCGATCGCCAACTGGTGCGTATACGCGGCGGGATCAGGCTCGACGGATCATTGGAGCTCTAGATGCTCTTGGAGTTGAACGTGCGGTTCTTGTTGGGCACTCGTTTGGTGCTGGTGCGACGGTTGAAGCCGTGATGTTGTATCCAACGCGCGTTGCTGGCTTGGTTCTCGTTGCCGCTGCGCTTGGGTTGCCGCCGGAGGGGACTGAGGTTGCTCCGGCGTCGCGTGTCGTTGATGCGTTTCTGAATTTGCCGGTTCTGCTGGAGTTGGTGGTGTCAGCGACGTTGACCAATCCTTTGCTGACGCGGCAACTCCTTGCGACCATGATCGCACGCAAGGAAGCTGCCACGCCTGAACTTGCTGATATTCTGCGTCGTCCAATGACACGCCAAGGCACGACGCGAGATTTTGTTGCCTGGGTGCGTGGGTTTGTCAGCCCCGACTTGGCTGCCGTCAGCATGTCGTCAAGTCGCTATAGAGAAATTGCTGTTCCGACGCGTCTTATTTGGGGTGATCAAGACACGCTTACACCCTTGGCGCAGGGGCAGCGTCTTGCAGGCTTGATCCCTGACGCGCGCCTGAGGACGCTGGCAAGTCTTGGCCATATTCCGCAAATTGAGGATGTCACTGCGTTTCGCTTGGCGCTTGATGCGGCGCTCGCGGATACTTTTCCGCGCTAGGTGTCGTGACGCCCCGGAGACCTTGATCGAGCCTTTTCCGACGGCGCTTGATTTGCTGGTCCTGAATTGCGGCTCGTGATTCAGTCAGCCCAATTCTATCACCACAATTTCGGGAGGGCAGCCGAGGCGGACGGGGAGA
>JABFRJ010000503.1 GCA_013141255.1 Hyphomicrobiaceae bacterium | reverse complement strand
TTACCGATCTTGGCGATGCGGCCGCGCACGATGCCGATGTCGGCTTTGACGATGCCCCAGTGGTCGAGAATGAGGGCGTTGGTGATGACGGTATCAACCGCGCCCTTGGCGTTGGTGACTTGGCTTTGGCCCATGCCGTCGCGGATGACTTTGCCGCCGCCGAATTTCACTTCCTCGCCGTAGGTGGTGAAATCTTTTTCGACCTCGATGATGAGATCGGTGTCGGCGAGGCGCACCTTGTCGCCAGTGGTGGGGCCATACATGCCGGCGTAAGCGGCGCGTGTGAGACGGGTGGTCATGGATGTGGTTCCGAATTCGATTATTTCAATTTACCCATGACGTCTTGGCGGAAGCCGTACATGACGCGTTTGCCGGCGAGGGCAACAAGCGTCACCTCGCGAGTTTGACCGGGTTCGAAGCGCACGGCGGTGCCTGCCGGAATGGCGAGGCGGAAACCTTTAGTGGTTTTTCGGTCGAACTTGAGGGCGGGATTAGTTTCGAAGAAATGATAATGGCTGCCGACTTGGATTGGGCGGTCGCCTGTGTTGGTGACGTCGAGCGTCAGCGTCTTGCGACCGACATTTAGCTCGATGTCGCCTTTAGCCGAGATGATTTCGCCGGGGATCATGAGCTGCGATCCGTTGGTGTGGGTTTGGACTGCTGGGCGCGGACCTCGACGCGACGACCGTGACGATAGGCGACCCAACCGACGGCTAATGTGAGGGCTGCGAAGAATATGTGATCGGGTTCGATCAAGTGACTGACGAGATCGACAAGAGCGATATGGGTATGATCGCCGATGTGAAGCAATGGCATGGGGGCCTCGTGAGGTTCAGCGGATGGGGTTGTGGACGGTGACGAGCTTGGTGCCGTCGGGGAAGGTGGCTTCGACTTGCACGTCGTGGATCATCTCAGCGATGCCGGACATGACTTGCGCGCGCGTGATGACGGTGGCGCCATCGCGCATGAGGTCAGAGACGGAGCGGCCATCGCGGGCGCCTTCGACGACGTAGTCGGTAATAAGCGCGATGGCTTCGGGATGATTGAGTTTGACGCCGCGCTCCAGGCGTTTGCGCGCGACGATGGCGGCCATGGCGACCAGCAGTTTGTCTTTTTCGCGGGGCGTCAAATTCATCGTGGGCTCTCTGTTATAGATGCTCGGGTGATAAGACGGTTTGCGGACGGGGGACGTCAAGGGCTGAGATGGCTGCGCTGATGCTCGCTTGGACGCGGTCGAGACGGTCGCCGAGAGCGCGGACGACGAGCATGCCATTCCATGAGCTCGCGCCTGCGTCAGTTGATGTTGTTTGCAATGCTGTGCGGACGGCGTCGAGGCGCTCGCCGACGTTGGGGGCGATGCAGACGATAATGGCCGCGATGTTGGCTCTAATGTTGGCTGGGCCCATGACCGCAGGGCGAGCGAGTGCGGCACCGAGATTGCCATCGAGTCGTGTGGCCTCTGCAAAGATGAGTTTGCCGCCGCGACTAATCTCCCATCGATCCTGAAACAGGCCGAAGCCCATGACTTCGCCGCTGTCGCGCCGACCGAAGACGACGGTTTCGGCCATGAGCAAACGGGCAGTGTCGGCGAGTTCAACCTTGAACGAGCGTTTGAGACGTGCGCCTGAAAATACGATCGTGGCTTGGGGTGCCCAAGTGAGATCTGCGCCCGCTTCAAGAGTAAACGCGGCATTGATGCGAGTTTCTTCACCTAGGCTGCGGTAGATGCGTTCTGCGGATGGAGTTGTGACTGCGAGGCGAGCGCGTGTTCGAACCGTGATGTCGATGTCCAAGGTGTCGCCGCCTGCCACGCCGCCGCCGGTGTTGACGATGGAGGCTTCAAGCGTGGAACCGCTCGGAGTCGGAAATTTTGCACGATAGCCGCCGCTTTCGGCGAGGGCTTCGATGCGCGTTATCGCTCCGTCGCGTTTCGCAGTAATGGCGACAGCACCCTCCGCGCGGATGCGGGAAAGCCTGTGCGCATCGGCACTGGCACTTTCGATGCGCAACAACTCAGACGGAGAGGCGGCGGCGGACATCAGCATCGACCATATCTGCGCGACGGCCCGCCATCACGACTTGGCCGCGTTCGAGCACGGCGTATCGGTCGGCGAGGTCGCGGGCGAATTCGAAATATTGTTCGACAAGCACGATGGCCATGTCTTTCTTAGAGCGAAGATAACCGATGGCGCGGCCAATGTCTTTGATGATCGAGGGTTGGATGCCTTCCGTTGGCTCGTCAAGAACGAGGAGACGCGGCTTGGTAACGAGAGCGCGTGCAATGGCGAGTTGTTGTTGTTGGCCACCGGAAAGATCGCCGCCGCGACGATGCAGCATGGTATTGAGAATGGGGAACAATTCGAAGATCTCGTTTTCGATGTGGCGGTCGGAGCGTTTGAGGCAGGAGTAACCGGTTTCGAGATTTTCTTTCACGGTAAGGAGGGGGAAGATTTCGCGACCTTGAGGCACGATGGCAATGCCGAGGCGGGCACGCTCGTAGGGCGCGAGTTTGGAAATGTCCTGGCCCATCCAATTGATGGTCCCGCCTGAGGTGGGCTGATGGCCGACGATGGCGCGGAGCAGGCTGGTCTTGCCGACGCCATTGCGACCGAGAACTGTCGTGACTTCGCCGATTTCGGCTTCAAGCGAGATTTTTCGTAACGCTTGGGCGGCGCCGTAGTGGAGGTCAAGTGCATCGATTTTCAACATGTGTCGTATCCCAGTCAAATGCTCGTCGCTCAACGACCGGGGGCTCAACGCCCGAGGTAAACTTCAATTACGCGAGGGTTGGCTGAGACAGCGTCGATGGAGCCCTCAGCCAGAACAGTGCCTTCGTGCAGGCACGTTACCTTGACGCCAAGGGCGCGGACGAAGGCCATGTCGTGTTCAACCACTATGACGGAATGGTCTTTGGCAATGCGCTTCAATAGTTCGGCGGTGACTTCGGTTTCAGCGTCCGTCATGCCGGCGACGGGCTCATCGACCAAGAGGAGTTTGGGGTCTTGAGCGAGAAGCATACCGATTTCGAGCCACTGTTTTTGGCCATGACTGAGGGTGCCTGCAAGGCGTTGTGCGACGCTTGTTAAGCGCACCGTTTCAAGGGCTGTTTCAATGCGATCTTTGGCAATACGATTGCGGGCGCCGTAGATGGCCGACATGGTATCGCGGGGGCCGGATAAGGCGAGATGGATATTGTCGGCGACGGTGTGACTTTCGAAAACCGTTGGTTTTTGAAATTTGCGGCCAATGCCGAGGTTAGCAATGGTGGCTTCGTCTAATTTGGTGAGATCGATCTTGCCACCGTCGAATAGGACTTCGCCAACGTCCGGTCGCGTCTTGCCGGTGATGATGTCCATCATGGTGGTTTTGCCTGCGCCATTGGGGCCGATGATGGCGCGCATCTCACCGGGTTGAATGAACATCGACAGGCTATTGATGGCCTTAAATCCGTCGAAGGCGACCGAGACGCCATCGAGGTAGAGCAAGGCTTTTGTCACAGGGAGACGCGACTCAAGCGCGATTTGCTCGACTGGATTGCTGGTCTCGTGGCGCGTCACGACTTCACCTTTTCGGTTGCTGCCATGTCAAAGTTATCTCCGGCAACTGCAGCGCGCGAAGCGTTGCGGCGTTCTAGATAGTCTTGGACGGTGCCGACGATGCCTTTGGGAAGAGCGAGCGTGACAAAGATAAACAAACCGCCGAGGGCGAAGAGCCAATAGGAGGCGAGGAAACCCGTGGTGAAAGAGGTTTTGAGGAAGTTGACGACGAGGGCACCGACGGCCGCGCCGGTCAATGTGCCACGACCACCGACGGCAACCCAGATGACGGCTTCAATGGAGTTGGCGGGGGCGAACTCAGATGGATTGATGATGCCGACCTGGGGCACGTAGAGTGCGCCCGCGAGACCGGCCAGGCAGGCCGAGATGGTGAAGACAAAGATTTTATAATTCTCAACTTTGTAGCCGAGAAAGCGCGTGCGGCTTTCGGCATCGCGAATGGAAACAAGGATTTTGCCGAAGGTTGACGTGACGAGTAATCGGCAGAGAATAAATGTGGCGGCAAGCAGGGCGACTGTGAGCAGGAATAGTGTCACGCGGGTTGATTGCGCTTGAATATTGTAACCTAGGATGTCTTTGAAG
>JABFRJ010000322.1 GCA_013141255.1 Hyphomicrobiaceae bacterium | reverse complement strand
CCGATGAACGGCATTCTAGGCATGAGTGGGCTCATGAAGGAGACACCGATTACCGGCGAACAGCGCACGTATATCTCGGCCATAGATCAAAGCGCACGCACGCTACTAGCCCTGATCGATGAAATTTTGGATTTCTCGAAGATAGAAGCCGGAAAGCTCGTGCTTGAGCGTCGACAATTCAGTCTTGAAGATTGTGTGCAGTCCGTGGTTGAGCTACTCGCTCCGCGCGCCACCGAGAAACGCATAGAGCTAGCATGGGCAATTGATCCAGCTTTACCGGCAACTGTGATTGCCGACGACGTGCGAGTGCGCCAGATCATCACCAATCTTGTCGGCAATGCCATCAAGTTTACCCACGACGGTGGGGTACTTGTGCGTGTGGCATCAGCGCCGCCATTGGACGGTCAATCAAGCGATACTCTACGTTGCTTGATTTCGGTGTCCGATACTGGAATCGGCATAGGAGCCGAAAAAATGCGCACGTTGTTCGCCGAGTTCGAACAAGGCGACGTCACCATGCATCGCCGTCATGGCGGCACCGGATTGGGGCTTGCAATTTCAAGACGGCTCGCCCGCGCTATGTCCGGCGACATCACAGTGGCCTCTGAGCCAAATAGAGGCTCTGTTTTTACCGCCAATATCGCTTTCGAAGTAGGCGCTGATGTAAGCCCGATTCGTGCCCCCAACGGCGACTATGACGCGCATCACGTCTTAATCATCGGCGATGGTATCCTTGAATGCGAAGCGATCCGTCTCTGCCTCGAGGGGGCACATATTCCAACCGAGGTCGCCACCGTAATCGAAGCCGGTCGCACGTTGCGCGGCGCAGCAGCAGCAACGGTGCCATTCAACACTTTGATCTTCGCAGGTATGACCAGCCCCGAAGTGGCTGCAAGTCTATGCGATGTTGCTCGCAACGCGAACCAAAGCCAACGCGTTCGCCCGATTGTCGTCGTGGATGCCGGTGGGCGAGCTTTAATCGAAGCCTATCGCAATGCTGGACTTGATAACTACCTCGTGCGGCCAGTTCGCCCTACGTCGCTCCTCCGCGAATGCGCCAATACCGGCAGCTGCGTCACCGAATTTGAATCCGCCCCTGTCGCGCCGGGACCCAAGCCAACGCCTGCGCACGAGAAGCCCAAGTACCGCGTCCTATTGGTCGAAGACAATGACATCAACGCTCTGCTGGCTCGCCGCATGTTGGAAAAGACCGGTTGCCACGTCACCCATGTGCGCGACGGTCGCGTGGCAGTAGACACCGTGATTGACGCACCGCGCTACGACATAGTTCTCATGGACCTGCACATGCCAGTTATGGACGGCATTGAAGCAACCCGCGCCATCCACGCCCTACGACTGGCTAACCGTCCCCCAATCGTCGCCTTGACGGCCAACGCCTTCGCCGAGGATCGTGCCCGCTGCTTAGCCGCTGGTATGGATGATTATTTGGCGAAGCCCTTCGAACCGTCCGAGCTATCTGGCATCCTTGTTCGGTGGTGCGCTCAGCGCGTAACGCAACCCTGATCCTTACCCCACTTCAATCGTTCGATAACTGTTGCAGTCACGGCTCGCGCTATCGTTTGATGCAGCCACGTGCAACATCATCGATCCGAGCCCCAGTCCACAATGCGTCACACCTCTGTTCTGTCACCAAATATGTCGCGCCAACGCTGTGTGACCAAACCGTCCGTGCGCTCCAAGGGCGGTATCGTTGTCAGTCAAAACCGGGCAGCCTCCGAAGCGGGCGCGCGTGTCTTGAAGGAGGGCGGTCACGCTGTCGACGCAGCCATTGCCACCGCGATGACGCTGGGCGTGGTTGAACCTTGGATGAGCGGGATCGGCGGTGTCGGCGTCATGCTGGTCCGCGACGGCAAGTCCGGAAAAGTCACCTGCTTCGACTTTGGCGCCGTCTCCCCCGCCGCCCTCAATCCCAAGGATTACCCGCTTGAACGAGGAAAAGACGTCGACTTGTTCGGCTGGGCCAAAGTCAAAGACGGGCGCAACACCATAGGCGCCACTGCTGTCTGCACGCCCTCCCAGCCCCTTGGATTGGCAACGGCCCATAAGCAGTTCGGCCGCAAACGCTGGAAAGATCTACTCCGCCCCGCTATTGCCCACGCAGAATCCGGACTGGTCGTTGATTGGTTCACGATGCTCAACATCGCCGCCTGCGAGACAGACTTAGCTCGCGATCCTGGTGCCTCCAAACGCTTTCTACCAGGCGGGCACTTGCCTCAACCGCCGATCGCCACCACTGCCGACGGTGTGGTGCGGCTCGCAATGCCTGATCTCGCCCGCACTTTAACGACCCTTGCCGACGACGGTGCCGCCGCACTTTATAAAGGCCCCCTCGCACGCGCGATCGCCGCCGACATCAAAACCATGGGCGGCTGCCTTTCCACGTCTGATCTCGCCAGCTACAAGGTCACGGAATGGGACGCCCACGAGATCATCCACGGCAACCGAACAATCCATGTGTTGCCAGAGTTGAACGGTGGCACCACGCTCGCCGTCGCCTATGCCGAGCTTCAACGAATTCGCAAAAAAGTCGAAAGCAAGCCTGGACCTAAAACCTTCGTGGCTTATGCCGCCGCACTCAAGCACGCTTGGACAGATCGCTTCGCTCGGTTAGGCGACGCCGGTGAACGCACGGCTCCGACCTGTACAACCCATCTCTCGGTCGTCGATCGCGACGGAAACATGGTCACCCTCACGCAAACTTTGCTCTCGCTGTTCGGCGCCCGCATTGTTTTGCCTAAGACGGGCATCATGATGAACAACGGCATCAACTGGTTCGATCCCACGGGTGGTCCCAACGGTCTCGCGCCGTCGCGCCGCGCTCTCGCAAATTATGCCCCCGCCATCATGACCGGTGCCGACGAGTCGATCGCCATCGGCGGTTGCGGTGGCCGCAAGATTATCCCAGCCGTATTCCAACTCTTGGCGCTGAGTGCCGACTTCGGGTTCGATCTTGAGCAAGCCTTCCACACGCCGCGCGTCGACGTCTCGGGCGGACCAACTGTCGCCGTTGATCAACGTCTGGATGCTAAGACGAAAGCGGCGCTGACTGAAGCGTTTGACACTGTTGATTGCGAATCGGTGCCGTTCCCATTTCCGTTTACAATCGCCAGTGCAGTTCGCCGCTCAGGCGGTCGCAATGAGGGCGCAACGGAGCCTGAGCATCCCTGGTCCGATGCCGTCAGCGAAGAAGCAGTCTGAGCGGATCGAGATCTGAACGACCATTACAGGTTGTGGGTGAATCCGGACCCATTGACGCATCGAGCGTCGCAAAATCCAGCAAAATAGGGCTTCGCCCAATTGGTTAGCGTTCAAAGTTAACCAACATTGTTAACGCCTGCTCGACCTGGCCACAATTGGCTGGCAAGCGGCCCTGTGCGTTTCGGCTTTCATCTACTTTTGCAGGCCCCGCACGACATGCGTCGAACCCCCATTGGCGCTGTTTCATTGGCTGAAGCCGCATCAGGCAACAGGCCATTTCCCTGGAGGATGTTGAATGATCCGCGTTTCCGCAGTGCTCACAGTTGCACTGTCACTCGGTTTGCCCATCGCGGCCGCCGAAGCCAAGACCCCCGGCAAGACTTATTGCTTCAACGGCACCTGCCACACAGTTAAAACCTTAGAAGAGACCCGTCGCCTCGTCGGTGTTACCACAACTGTGAAGGCTTCATTTTACGACGACCCCAAGAACGACCGTTTCAATCCCTCAAACCTCACCTCGTCAGGCGAATACTTCCGCGCCTGGAAAGCAGATAACGCTGCCAGCCCCATCTATCCAAACGGCACCAAGTTGCTGGTCTGGCATCCCGGCAATCGCAAAGCTCTAACCGTGCGTGTCAACAACGCCGGCCCTTACTGGGGTGATCGTAAGCTTGACCTCTCGCGCGCCGCCGCCGAAGCCATTGGTATGGGCGGCGTCGCCACCCTCCAAGTGCGCGTTCTTGAAGCCCCCTCTAAAGCCGAAGCAACGTACTCGAAGGGCCGCACGTACGCCGCCGTAAAAGGCTTTATGGGCCAATACGCGAACTTAGACGCAGCCGCGTCAGGCACCTCTGGCAGCGCAACGCGCCTCGCCTCCAATGACGTAGCCCCCAAGAAGGACTCGCCAAAGCAGGCAACGTCGCAAAAGGTTGCC
>JABFRJ010000555.1 GCA_013141255.1 Hyphomicrobiaceae bacterium | reverse complement strand
TCACTGCCCCATGTCCCATTAACACACCCGCGGCGAGCGCCGCGCCCGAAATCAAACGCACAAAAATTTTTGACATGCTCAATTCACCTTCACAGAAAATGGAACCAGCTCCCGAGCCAGCACCCGCGACCTAAGCGACAATCTTTAAACGCTACGGAAATATTACCACAGGACCTTCGTTTGCTAAGTCTAATTCGTAGGTCCGTCAGACGCCGCCACCCTTTCAAGCGCTTGCGCACGCGTTGCTGCCACGTCACCACTCGCATCCACCACGTGCCATGTCATCGTGCCCACGCCGCGCGTGATTTGCCGATCCACCACATCCACCGTCGCGTCCGACGCATCACCCTTACGTGCCGCAACTCGCGCTCGTTTCACCTCTGTCGGGGCTTCTAGCCACAGGCCAACAAACGGCACGCCAACAGCCGCAGCCAGCGCCGCAATGTCCGCTCGTTCTTCAGTCGTTGAAAAGACCGCGTCCACAATCACGCTGTGCCCAGCCCGCAGCGCAATCCGCGCTTTTTCATGCAACGTCGCGTAGGTCCGCGTCGTCATCTCAGGCACGTAGCCGGTCGGCCCAAGCCGCGTCTCAGGTTCAACGCCCGCCAACCGTTTCCGCTCCATGTCTGAGCGTAGATGGATCGACCCAGGCATCGCGCCAAGCTCAGGCGCAAGAGCTCCTGCCAGCGTCGACTTTCCCGTACCCGATAACCCGCCCACCGCCACCAGCCGCGCGCGCTTCGGTGTCAATGCCGCATTGGCCGTCGCAAGATAGGCCCGCGCCTCAGCTTCTGCCTCCTCCTTCGCAACGCCCGTCAAATCCGTCGCCCGATCAATCCCGACCACGGCCCGCACCGATGCCCTGAGCGCGATCAACAACGGCAACGCCGCCAGCATCTCCCACGTCCGATCACCAACCGCAGCATCCCCCAACCGCCACAGGTAGCGATTAAGCACCAGCGTCCCCGCCGCCCGCTGTCCCCGATGCACAAGATCCATCAGCAGGAACGCTAGGTCATACATCGGATCAATCGTCGCCAAATCCTCATCAAACTCGATGGCATCGAACAGTGTCGGCGCTCCTCGCCACAACACAATATTGCCGAGGTGCAAATCGCCATGACAGCGCTTCACCGCACCTGCCTGCCGCCGCTGCGCCAACAGAAATTCCACCCGCGCCAACTGCTGGGCACTGCGCGCTGCGTAAGTCTTGACCGCCGACTCTCCAAATACCGCCCGCCGCGACTGCGCCGACCCCACCAAGCGCACGCGCATCTCAGAAATGGTTCGCCCGCGATTGGGCTCCGCCTCTGGTGCCCGCTCATGCGCCCATGCCACCACATCACCGAGCGCCACCGCCAACCGTCCGTCGAGCGCCTCCCGCGCTACAATCCGGTCAAACCCATCCTCGGGATTGAAGGTTTTGAGCCGCACCGCATGCTCAACCGGCGACCCGCGTCCGTTGATCGCCAGTGTCCCATCCGGCTCCCGCGTGATCCGGTCCACGCCAAGATACAACTCTGGCGCGTTTCCGCGATTGATCTCGACTTCGCGTAAGCACGCCCGCCGCCGCTTCTCAGCGGTAGAAAAATTCATGTAGCTGTAGGCCACGGGCCGCTTGATCTTCAGCGTCTCGCGTTGTCCGACAAACACCCGCGCCCCGTGCGTATCGATCCGGCGTACCGGCCCCGCCAGCACGTCCCCTTCCAATAACGCGATGATCTCGGCCTCAAGCTCAGGCGGCATATCGCCAGCTAGATGTGGCATCGCCGGTTCTCCACTCGCTTTCGCCCTACTTCTGGCCTAACTCAGTTCTAGTCTATAATGGTCTTACGCAAGCCCATAGGTCCAGGCAATCGATTGGATCAAATAGCGCCCACGCTGGCCCCTCCACCGGGCCTTCGCTGATCACCTCGGGCGCTGAGCGAAGGAAACTCACAGTATGGGGCTCGTCCTCGTCATACTCGCGATTGGATTTGTGTTGGTGGCGCTGCCCGGCATCTGGGTCAGTCGCATCCTTGACACTCACGCCCGCGACCGGGATGATTTCCATGAAACCGGCGCCGAGTTCGCCCGCGCCGCCCTCAACCGTCTCAACTTGTCCCACGTCAAAGTCGAAGTTACCGAACAAGGCAACCATTACGACCCCGACGCGAAAGCCGTGCGCTTGGAGCCGCGCTTCATGACCGGCCGCTCGTTGTCTGCCATCGTCGTCGCCGCGCACGAGGTCGGCCACGCCATGCAACACGCCATGGACCTGCCGATATTTTCGCGCCGCATAAAGATCGCCAAGCAGGCTCACGTCGTCAATCTGATCGGCCAGGGCTTTGTTTGGACCGCGCCGCTACTGCTGATCATTGGCAAGGCCGCCCTCGCGATGGTGTTCAACGTCGCGGGTTTTGTCATCACGGCCCTGTTGTCATTCGCGCTGCAAGTCGCAACGCTACCCGTTGAGTTCGATGCCTCGTTCAAACGCGCACTGCCCCTGCTCGAACGCGGCCAGTTTATTCCAGCTAAAGACATGCCCGCCGCCCGCGCCGTCCTCCGCGCTGCCGCCTTCACTTACGTCGCAGCCCTCATCCGCTCGATCCTCACCATCCCCATCTTCGGTCGCGGCGTCAGGCCGTAACAACCAGCACATTAACCCGTTATTGACCACGTCATTAGACCCTATCTTTAACAAGCTCTGGCATCTTCCCAACTGTCTTGTCGGCCATCTGTCTTTTTGGGCCATCTGTCTTTTCGGGGAAGACCACAATCATGAATATGACACTTTGGATTTCTGTTGCCGTCGCCGCTGCACTCGTTCTGGCTATTGTCGCCATCTACAACCGCTTGGTGGCTTTGGCCCGCCGCTGTGACCAGTCCTCAGCCGACATCGACGTGCAATTGAAGCAACGCCACGACCTCATTCCAAGTCTCGTCGAAACCGTCAAAGGCTATGCCAGCCACGAACGCGGCACCCTCGAAGAAGTTATGCGCGCCCGCAACGCCGCCACCGCTTCGCCATCCGCAGGCGCCGAAGCTGCCCTCGGCGGCGCGCTTGGTCGTTTGATGGCCGTTGCCGAAGCCTATCCCGATCTCAAGGCCTCGCAGAACTTTACCGCGCTGCAAGATGAGTTGTCCGACCTTGAAAACAAGATCGCAGCCGCACGTCGCTTCTTGAACAGCGCCACCAACGAATACAACACCACCCGCGAACAGTTCCCAGCCAACATCGTCGCTTCGATGTTTGACTTCGAATCTCGCGAAACCGTCGTTATCGCCAAGGACAGTCGCGTCACCTTCGACACCGCTCCCAGCATCCGGTTCTGAGCCAGCGAGTCCGCCGCGTCAGAGCAATTTGACGCGGCAGCTCATGTGGGAGTAAGCGATGCTGCAAGCCAACGGACTCTACGGTCACATCCAGCGCAACGCCCTCAAGTCAGCGCTGCTGCTGACTGGATTTGTCGCGCTCACGGTCCTATTCTGGTATGCATGGTGCATCGTCTATACCGCTATCTTCGATGCCACGCTTTTAAACAGAATTGCCCGCAGGCACCGCACAGTCGTCACCGTCTATGACTATCTTGGCCGCGCCGCCGATCGTGCCGTCAGTCTATGGTGGGTCCCGTTGGTGCTCAGCGGTATTTGGTTCGCGATTGCCTACGCCACTCACGCCGCTTTGATCCGTGTCGCCACCGGCGCACGCCCAATCACGCGCCGCGAGCAACCGCGCCTTTACAACATGGTCGAGACCTTGAGCATCACGGCAGGCTTGCCCATGCCACGCGTCGAGATCATGCCAACCGATGCTATGAACGCCTACGCCTCTGGTCTCAACCCCGATGATGCCGTCGTCGCGGTCAGCAGTGGCTTGCTCGATGCCTTGAACGACGACGAACTTTCAGCCGTCATCGCCCATGAACTAACCCACATTAAAAACTACGACGTCCGCTTCATGGTGGTCGCGACTGTATTTGCCGGCGGCCTGACACTGCTCGGCAATGCCGTCGCAAAATTGTGGTCCGGCAGTTCGTCACCCACGGCAACGGAAGGCGCCGCCTATGGCGATGATTGGCAAATGAGCACCAACTATCCTCTGGTGCGCCTGACATCCGGCGGAGGCACCGTGTATTATGCTCGTACCTTCAACTGGAGTTCCACTGGCGTGGCAA
>JABFRJ010000291.1 GCA_013141255.1 Hyphomicrobiaceae bacterium | reverse complement strand
ATGTAGCGGGGCCATGCGGAAGACACGCTTGCCGGTCAATTTGAACGACGCCACCTGGATGATGACCGAGAGCGCTTCGAGCACGAACAAGCCGCCGACGATGGCGAGAACGACTTCGTGTTTTGTTGCCACGGCAATGGCACCCAGCGCGCCGCCTAATGCGAGCGAGCCGGTGTCGCCCATGAAGATCATGGCGGGCGGGGCGTTGAACCAGAGGAAGCCGAGACCGGCGCCTATCAATGCGCCGCATATGATTGCTAATTCTCCAGCTCCCGCGATGTAGGTGATTTGCAGATATCGCGAAAAGTCGGCGCGGCCGATGGCATAGGCGATGAAGCCAAAGGTGGCGGCGGCGATCATGACGGGAACAATGGCGAGGCCGTCGAGGCCATCGGTCAAGTTGACAGAGTTGCCGGAGCCGACAATCACGAACATGCCGAATAGAACGAAGAAAGCGCCGAAATCAAGCAAGACACTTTTGAAAAACGGTATGGCGAGCTTGCCAGAGAGGGCCGCCGGGGAGAGCTTCATCAAGGCCCAGGTGGCTATGCCTGCGACCAGGAATTCAAGGCCGAGGCGGGCTTTGCCACCGAAGCCCGAGGTGGTCTGCTTGGTAACCTTCAAGTAGTCGTCGTAAAAACCAATGGCGCCATAGGCGAGGGTGACGGCGAGCACGATCCAGACATAGCGGTTGGCCCAATTCGCCCAAACCAGGGTCGCGATGGTGACGCCAGCCAGGATCATCAGGCCGCCCATGGTCGGGGTGCCGCGTTTGACGAAATGCGATTTCGGGCCGTCTTCGCGGATTGGCTGGCCTTTACCCTGTTTGATGCGCAAGAGATCGATAATGGCGGGGCCAAACAAAAGCACAAACAGGAACGCAGTTGCGAGCGCACCCATGGTGCGGAAGGTGATATAGCGGAAGACGTTCAGCAGGCCGATCTGATCGGAAAAATTCACTAATTCATAGAGCATGCTGTTCTTTCCTCGACCATCCGACGGATCAAATTACCAGTAATTTGGAGGTGCCGCACCTAGGTACCTACCTAGTTGCGCACGGCTTTAACGAGGGGTGCCATGTTCGTACCCAGCGATCCCTTGATTGTGACGACATCGCCGGGTTGTAGCGCCGCCTGAAGAAGCGGTACCAATTCGAGCGAGGTACGCGTGTGAGCACCCCGGCGCTCGGACGGGAGGGCGTCGAAGAGCGCACGCATATGCTCGCCACAGCAGAAGACCAGATCGACTTTGGCATCGGCAATGGGGGGAGCCAGCGCGCGGTGGAGCGCGTCGGCGGTTGCGCCTAACTCGCGCATGTCGCCGAGGACGGCGATGCGTCGGGACCAGGGATCGCGAGGGACTGTGCCGAGCACCGCGAGGGCGGCGCGCATAGAGGCGGGATTGGCATTGTAACTTTCGTCGATGAGCAGAATTTTTCCGGATGGCCCGAAGGTGATCTTATGGTGGGCGCCGCGGCCCTGGGGGGCGGAAATGTCGGCGAGAGCGGCGAGGGCCGCATCAAGATCAACATCGAGAACGTCGAGGGCGGCAACAACGGCGAGCGCGTTTTGGATGTAGTGCTGACCGGGAGCACCCAGATGGAACGAAACAGCGCGTCCACGCACTGAGGCGGTGACAGCGGAGCCATCATGAGCGGCGTCGGCGCTTATCAGATGGATGTCGGCGTGCGGCGAGCGGCCAAAGCTGATGACGCGGATCGAGCGTTCTTCGGCGCGCATCGACAACATATCGAAGTAGGCGTTATCGCGATTGAGGATGACGGTCCCACCAGCGGGAAGACCCAACAAGATTTCGGATTTGGCTTCGGCGATTTCGTCGAGCGAGGCGAACTGTCCGAGGTGGACGGGTTCAACTGTGGTGATGACGGCGGCATCGGGGGCGACCATGCGCACGAGCGGCGCAATTTCGCCAGGGTGGTTCATACCGATTTCGAAAATACCGTATTCGGTTGCCTCCGGCATGCGAGCGAGGGTGAGCGGCACGCCCCAATGATTGTTGTAGGATTTTTCGGAGGCGTGGGTTTGGCCAACGCGCGCGAGACATTGGCGCAGCATTTCTTTGGTGCCGGTTTTGCCGACACTGCCGGTTATGGCGACAATTTTGGCGTCGGTGCGGAAGCGTGCGATGCGGCCAGCATCTTCGAGCGCGCAGAGTGGGTCGTCGACGCGGAGGAGTGCACCGACGCCCGCTTGTTTGGCGTAAGACTTGGCGACGAGGGCGGCGGCAGCGCCGTTTTTGAAGGCGGCGAGGACGAAGTCGTGGCCGTCACGTTGATCTTTTAAGGCGACGAAGAGGTCGCCCAACGCGATGGTACGGCTATCGATAGAAATGCCAGAAATGGGACGAGCCGGAGCGCCGTCGGCATCGGCATCGCAGACGGCTGCAAGCGCGGCCCAACTCCAGAGCGGTTTTTGCGATTGTGCTTCAGTCACGTCGTCCCCCTCGTCCCCCCACCATTCTCAAGACTATTATAGACTACTTAACGCGCGAAGTGCTGCGCGAACCGTGTCGGAATCTGAGAATGGTATCGTGGTTGAGCCTATAATTTGCCCGGTTTCGTGGCCTTTGCCGGCAACGAGCAGCACGTCGCCGGTTCTAAGCAAACCGACGGCTGTGTTGATGGCTTCAGCGCGGTCGCCGATTTCGCGAACTTTGTTGATCTGCGTGGCTGGAATTCCGGCCAAAATCTCAGCTCGGATAGTGACGGGTGTTTCGTTGCGTGGGTTGTCATCGGTGACGATGACAATGTCTGCACGGCGTGCCGCGATCTCGCCCATGATTGGGCGCTTGCCGCGGTCGCGATCGCCGCCACAGCCGAAGACGCAGACGAGGCGGCCGCCTGTTTCGCTAGTGGCATTGCGCAATTCGGCGAGGACGCTTTCGAGCGCATCGGGTTTATGGGCATAGTCGACTAGGACCGGTGCGGAGTTGGCGTGGCCGATGAGTTCCAAACGTCCAGGGACGCCTTGCAATTGCTTGAATGCCGCAAACACGGCGGAAGGTGCGGCGCCGGTTGCAATGACCAAACCAGCGGCCACGAGCGCGTTGTAGCGTTGATAAGCGCCGACCAGCGGCAACTCAGTTTGGTAGCGTTGGCCTTGAAACGTGATCTCTAGCTGTTGCGGGTAGGCGTTCATCGTCAGGTGCGAATTGAGATCGCCGCATTCGAGACCGACTGTGAGAACGCTATGTCCGGCAGACTTCGCAGCGGCGACAGCCTTTTGTGCGGGACCGTTATGCTCGAGATCGTAACCGTCATCGACAAAGACGACCGCATTACCGCCCGCTGGTAAGACAGAGGTGAACAAACGCAGCTTGGCCGCGAGGTAGTCGTCCATCGTCGCATGATAGTCGAGATGGTCGCGGCTTAAATTGGTGAAGGCGGCGGCGGTCAAACGCACACCGTCTAAGCGATACTGATCGAGGCCATGGGAGGATGCTTCCATGGCGAGGTGGGTGACACCTTCGGCGGCTAGGGCGTCGAGTGTTTTGTGTAACGTAACGGGATCAGGCGTGGTGAGGGAACCGTAGACGGCGCCGGAGGCTTTGACGATGCCGATGGTGCCGAGGGAGGCGGCGTTGTGGCCCAGTGCGGTTAGAATTTGGCGGGTGAAATCGGCGACGGACGTTTTGCCGCTGGTGCCGGTGACGGCGACGATATGGGCGGGCTGGCGCGGGTAAAGGCGGGCGGCGATTTTGGCGAGCGCAAGGCGAGGCTCATGGGCGTGAAGGACGGCGACGTTCGCGGGGGCTGAGACTTCGGTGCCTGTAGGAACGAGAATGGCGGCGGCGCCTTTGGCGATGGCGTCGGGGATGAAACGGCGGCCATCAATGGCGGAACCGGGGAGAGCTGCGAATATAGCGCCTGGGGTGACTGCGCGGCTATCGGCGGCCAGGCCGGAAATGGCGGTATCGCCCGAGCCCGCGACTAAAACCACTTCAGGACCAATGAGTTGGCTAATTTTCATTGTGGGGAAGCCGCGGTCCATGTTGCAGTTGCGACGCGGGGAAAACATGTCCGCCTGAAGTGCGGCCAAATCAAGTGCGACGCGATCAAACGGGCTAATTTCCTGCCCTTCTAGGGTGCGTCGGGTGCGGCGTCAAACGTGCGCCAATGGGCGGGCTCATTTTGTGGG
>JABFRJ010000467.1 GCA_013141255.1 Hyphomicrobiaceae bacterium | reverse complement strand
CAACCTCCCTATCAACCCAGTGGCATAGCGCCGGCAAGTTCTGATGCGCTTGATTTCGCGAGTCCTGTCGGGACCGAGCGGATCGGGCGTCCGCTGCCGCCGCAAACAGCCAAAACCATTGGTGACACGCTCTCTGACAAAGGTGTTTCGTGGGCGTGGTATGCGGGGGCTTGGAATGCGGCTCTGGCGGACGGGCGGCGTCCGGCGGATCAAAAGCGTGGTGTGATTTATACCCGCGCCGACGGCGCGTTGAATTTTCAGCCGCATCATCAGCCGTTCAACTATTTCTCGCGCTTTGCGCCGGGCACGGCAGATCGGGCCAAGCATCTCAGAGACGGCGAGGATTTTCTTGGTGACATTACTGCGGGGCGATTGCCTGCTGTGTCATTTTACAAGCCGACGGGGCTCGTCAATCAGCATCCCAGTTACACCGATTTGATGTCAGGCGACGCGCATTTAGCCGATGTGTTGGATCGCTTACGCAATAGCCCGCAGTGGGGCAAGATGCTTGTGATCCTAACTTACGATGAGAATGGCGGGTTCTGGGACCATGTGGCGCCTCCGACGGGGCCGGGCTCGGGTGATCGCTGGGGGCCGGGTACCCGCATTCCAGCTATTATCGTATCGCCATTCGCTCGGCGTGGTCACGTTGACAAGACCTCGTATGACACCACGTCAATATTGAAGTTCATCACCAGGCGCTGGGCGCTGGAGCCGCTGCCTGGCGTGCGTGCAAATGCTGGGGATTTAACGGCGGCGTTGGAGTTCAAATAGCTCATGCAACCGATGGGCGACTGAGGTTTTGACGCTGTAGCACTCTGCGGCGGACTCTGTTATCTCGCGTCGAGGTTAGATCTCAGCGTTTGATCTAGGTTCAACCTAGGGCTTAGGTGCCTTGGCGATGCCATCATCGCGCGGCTTCTTGTTACTTGGTCTTTTATTATCTTGCCCGGCTTGGGAGACGTATGGCGACGATCTATGATATCCGCGAGCCAATGGCACGTTGGTCTGCCCGCTTCAGTTTATTCGGAGCAGCGCTGATTATTGCGTCGCTGGTATTGCATCGGTTGGGGCAGATCGCGACGCCGACTTTTCTGAATTTGCTTGGTATCGCATTCCTGTCCGCAACTCTTGGCGTGGCGATTGGTATTTACGCGTTCGGTTCGATTTGGGTGCGCGGGCGCATTGGCGCTTGGAGCGTTGCCATTGGGCTGATTTTTGGAGTGCTGGTGTGGTTGTGGCCAGTGGCTTTGTTGTCGTCGTATTTGACTCTGCCGCGTATCAACGATCTTACGACCGATACGGCTAACCCGCCGCAATTTGCGATGTTGGGTAAGGTTCGCGGTCCTGGTTCGAATAGGTCGACGTATCCGGGTGCTGCATATGCGACTGAGCAACAGCGTGCTTATCCGGATTTGCGCACAATTTTAGTTGATCGCTCGGCGGAAGAGACATTTGTAATTGTCGTCGATTCTGTGCGTGGTCGTCGCGGGCTCGGGTGGAAAGTTCTGGTTGAGGAACCACCAACGGCAAAGCCGGTTAAGGCTGGTATTATCGAGGCGACGGAGCGTTCCACGATTGTTGGCTTTATCGATGATATTTCTATTCGCGTAACGGGCAGTGATCGAGAGTCGCGCGTTGATGTGCGTTCGGCGTCGCGCTTCGGACGACATGATTTTGGCGCTAATGCCAATCGTATTAGACGCTTTATGCGGGAATTTGCGACACGCTTAGAAGCCACCGCACCGGGGATTGCTGGTCGCGGAACTACGCCGCCACGAGCCGCGCGGGCGGGGGTGGTTGAAGAGGCACCGGGGAATCGCAGTGAGAGCCCTAGACGGCCGATAGAACGGAAGAGCGAGACAAAGGACTCGAAGCGCGGATCAACGCCCGCTCGCTGAGATGTTCGACGTGGGCCAGCACCGAGAGTGCCGCCGCGCCGATCAGTCTCTCATCAAGTCCTCGATAGACCTGGGCGACGACGCCATCGACGCTATCGACGCCACCTTTGATGCACTCAAGTATGGACGCGTCGCGCATGCGACGATGGACGAGATAGGCGCGGGCGACGCGTGCAGGATTGTCGAACTGTCCGCCGTGACCAGGATAGGCGACGGTCTCGGTTCGCGACATGATCTTTTCCAGAGATTCCAGATAGTCGCCGAGTCGGCCCTCGGGCGGCGCGATAACGGATGTGTTCCAGGCCATAATGTGATCGCCGGTGAAGAGTACGTCTGGCAATCCGCCGGGTTGACTAAGTGAGAACGCCAGATGGTCGGGCGTGTGGCCCGGCGTGTGTATGGCATCAAGCGCCCAATCTTCGCCTTGTAGGCGGCCACCGTCTTTTAAGACGATGTCGGGTTGCCAATTGCGATCTGTGTGACTGCCTTCGCCGCCGGGGCCTGTGCGCTCGGCAACTTCTGAGACGAGTGGATAAGAGCCGAAGCCAGCAGTTTTCGCGCCTGTGGCTTTGAGGGCTGCGGGTAGGCCGTCGATGTGGTCGCGGTGGGTGTGGGTCAAGACAATGTGGGTGATCTTGCGGTCGCCGGCGGCTTTCATGATGGCCGCGAGATGCGGCGCGTCCTCGGGGCCGGGATCGATGAGGGCGAGTGAGCGGGTGCCGATCAAATAGCTGTTGGTGCCCTTGTAGGTGTAGGGGCTGGGGTTGTTGGCGACGAAACGGACCACACCTGGAGAAAGCTCGCGCGGTTCGCCATAGGCGAATTCCATCGCGGCTTTGAAAGAGAGGGGTTCGGCCATGGGTTTGGCTTCCGATGGGTTAGCGACGCGATTTATGTCTTGTAAGGGAGTTAAGGTAAGCAGCGCAAGTTTGTCAGGTTGAACTAACCCGTGACGCGCTCATGCCGAATGCTGGGGGAGAGCACGAAGGTGAGGATGCCGACGAGCACCGCGCCCATGGCGACGATGAAGGAGAGGCGGTAGCTGCCGGAGTGGTTGTGCAGGACGCCTGAGACGTAACTGCCGACGCCGGCGCCTGTGCCGAGCGCCAATGAGAGCGTGCCGTAGATGGCGCCGACGGAGCCGCCTGCAAAGATCTTGGCGACGAGGGCGACAAGGATGGGGCCGCGTGCGCCTTGCATCAGACCGAAGAAAATGACGAAGCCATAGACCAACGCCATGGACGGCCAGACGCCGACGGCAAGCAGAGAGGCAATACCGAGCAGGGTTGAGAGGTATGAGACAGTGGCTGCGAAGATGCGTCCGAAGCGGTCGGAGAGCCAGCCGATGGCGATGATGCCGATGGTTGAGAGTAAGCCCGTGAGGCCGAAGGCGCTGGCGGCGGCGAGGGGGGAGATTCCGGATTCAACAAGGAATGCGACCGAGTGGGGCAGCACGGAGTAGGCGGCGACAGAGGTTGCGAAGTAGGCGAGGAATAAGGCCCAGAAGGCGCTGGTTTTGACGGCCGATGAGACGGTCCAACCGCCCGAGCTGGATTGCTTGGCGTTGGCGCGCATCGCCTGCCACGAGGGCGAGCCCTGCGAAAATTTGCGGATGGGGAGGACGAGCAGCAATAGAAGTGGAATGAAGGCCGCGAAGGCAAGCATCTGGTGAACGCTACGCCAGTTGTAAGTATTGAGCAGAAGCTGTGTGATCGGCGGGAAGAGCAGCATGCCGAAACCGACGGCTGCGTAGGGAATGGATGAGGCGAGGCCCAAGCCTTTTGAAAACCAGCGTGCGATCAGGCTTGTGGCTGTGACCATGCCGAGCGCTGCGGTACCGATGCCGCCGAGTACGCCGACGCCGAGGTAGTAGAGGCCAATGGATGTTGCTGTGCTCGCGAGCCAGTAGCCACTACCAAGGGAGATGAGGCCGGTGGCGTAACAGATGCGTGCGCCGAAGCGGTCGATCAATTGGCCGGTGAAGGGGGCGGCGAGGCCATAGGACATCATGTAGATCGAATAGGTGGCGGCGATGGTGGCGCGGTCGACGGCGAGGGCTTTTTCCACCGGCAACAAGAACACGGCGAAGGTCTCGGATATGCCGCGCCCAATGGTGTTCATGACGAACGTGAGGGTGATGAGCGTAACCAAAAACGCACGCGAGGCTTCGGGGGAGGGGCTGGTGTTGGGTATTGGGCTTGACATCTGATTGAGCGTCGAGATTTCCGACTATGAAATTGTCTTGCGCCTCCCCCCACCCC
>JABFRJ010000143.1 GCA_013141255.1 Hyphomicrobiaceae bacterium | reverse complement strand
ATTAGATCGCGCGCTGCCGACGTCCGCTCCATGGAAATAAAAGCCTCAATGCGGACTAGATCGTTGTAGAAAGTCAAAGATCTAGATGCCCCGCGATCGTTGTCCTTTGCCTGCACGACTGCTAATCTATCAAGCGCGTGCGCTGCCTCATCTCTTCCGTAAAGAGCGGCTAGCCTTAATATATTCACCTCCGCATCTTCAGTAGTGCTGGTGAAGCCGTACTCCCTTAATGGGTCACGAGAATCACCGTCGAACGCCGCATACAGTTTCAGAACACGAGTAAAGCTAGAAATTTGCGCATCGATAATTGGTTTGTCTAGTTCTTCAAAAAAGATCTCATCAGGTGAATTTGTAGCCAGCGCTTTTAAGTCGATCAACGACCCTTGAATGAACGCACTCGATCTACGGATGTCCAACGATTCGATCTGTTTTATTAGATCAGCTTGCAACGTTAAATTGTTCATTACCCGCGCCGCAAGTGCTTCGCGATACATCATTATAGCAACGCGAAGCTCACGATCTTGATCTGACCTAGCCGGTAGCCGCTTCGATACTAGCAATCCTCGCATCGTTCTAAAAAACGCAATGGCCTTTTTGCCAGTTTCGGCATTGCTCAACTTTATCATCCGAGAAAACGCAATTTCCCGAAAACAATTAGGGTCAACAGTGTCTCGTCTGTTGCATTCAACGCCGGTGGCAAACTTAATCAGTTGGATCAAATCGGTTTCAGAAAACCGCGCCTTTTCCTGAGTTGCTTCAATATACATTGCGTCAAAAATATCACAATCACTTGCGCCACACAACGACCGCCTCAGGCCATGAAATGAAATAATGTTTGGAACGGTTTCTCCTAAAGTAATGCGTCGCCAGTTGCGCATAGTCAGAGGAATTTCCTTTAGCACATCCTCGAGTTTTTGGTTGTTTTTCAATTGTTTGATTTTGGCTAAAACGACTAGTGCCTCCCCAAACGTATTGCAATGAACGAGAGCAGATGAACGGGTCGGGCTTTGTGGCTGGGATGGCTTAGGGGTCAAATAGTGTCACTCCTCCGTCAAACGCGTTCGTGGGCATACTGTTGCGACGTCCCGCGTTGATCCGCAACAATCTATTGGGTTCTCAAATGCCCTCATCCGACCAGTCACACCCACCGAAAGCAACGATGCGATTAGACCTTGCCGGTGATGAGCTTCTTACAACCTCCGAAGCGGCCGAAAAATTGCGTCTCAGTGTTCCGTCTCTCGAACGCTATCGACTGCTCGGGACCGGCCCAGCCTATTCGCAGCTCGGCGGCGGCAAGCGCGGTCGGATCGTTTATCGCCGCGCCGACCTCGACGCCTACCTGCTCGCCTGTCGTAAATTCTCAACTTCTGCCAAACCCTAAACGTCGGCGCGGCATACCGCACAGCATCTCTCGCAACTAGTCACAACCACTTCAACACACGCTCACAGCGAAAGGCGAAGCTATGTCCAAGAAACACATTGTCATCGACTGGCCATCTGACCCGAACGAACTGCTCAAATTGGTTCTGAAGCATGGCGTTGTAGTCGCTCGTCCTCCGGCCTCTCCTCAAACCGCCATCGACGCTGATCTGCTGAAATCGTCCGACGACATCTCGGAACCTTTGCACAAGGCCCGCCTGCGACCCGGCTCTGATTACTCAAATTAATTGACCACTCCCACGCAACGGCGGTGGCCGACCAGCCACTGCCATTTAAAGCAAGGCCAGCGCTATGCCGACCCGTGCTCTCCGCAAAGTTGATACCACCGTTTTGCGCCTCGCCAGTGATAGGGTGACGGCTCGCGCCTTGGCCAATCCGCCCGCCGACTATGTTGGCACGCCAGCTGCGAAAATTCTGACCGGCATTGGCCGCCGCCAATATCTCTGCTGCATTACCCGCTACCTGCACCGCGAACGGACGGAGGATGGCGCATTGCGCGTCTACATGTCCAACCGTCGCGCTTGCCACTCCCGCCTCTGCATGGAGTGCTCCGCCGCTCATTCCAAAGTCCTTGTCGAAAAAACACGCCGCATCACCGCGCACGCTTGGGCGGCCGAGCCATCCATGCGGGCTTTATTTCTGACCCTCACCGAACGCAGCGCGGTGCAAGGCCAGCTAAGGCCGACACTCCAAGCCCACGCCGCCGCCATCAAACGCTTGTTCGCCCAACAGCGCATTGCCGCTGCTATCAACGGCTCCATCAGCTCCATTGAAGTAGCGCCACGGCTCGACAATGGCCGCTCAACCTTTGGCGTTCACAGCCACCACTTGCTCGCGGTTCGCTCCGATTACTTCTCGACCGCGCAATACATCCGTCAGGCCGAGTTCGTAGCGCGGTTCCAGCAGGCGCGGGGCCTCGACTATCGGCCGGTTGTTGACGTTCGCACCGTTCAAATTGCCGCCGCGCAATGTGAGGCTGACGCAGCACATGGTATCGCCGTCGAGCTGATGAAGTACGTTTTTAAGCCCTCTCATTTCATACACCGCGACGGCCACGTGCATGTCGATAGCGCCGTCGTTGCCGAACTCGCGCTCGCGCTTCGCAACAAGCGCACGCACCGTTTGTCCGGCTGCTTTGAAGTAAGCCGCAAGGCCCTCCAACGCGCCACACCAAAACAACGCGCTCAACCTCACGAACACGCTGAACAACACCCCTTTTGAGGCACCGCCTCATCATCCTATCCCGTGCAACCACGCGCGGGAGTTACGCCGAAGAAAAGGAACGACACCATGGCCGACGAACACCTGAGTGGCATCTACGTAATGGGTTCATTGGAGCGCATCACCGAACGTGAAGGCGTTGGGAAGGATGGCAAGCCCTACAAATCCATTTCTTACGTCGTGAACGTGCGGTTCACCTCCAAGAAGCAGGACAATATCTACATCGGGCTGCCGCCCAACATGACGGCCCCCTTACTCACTGACGGCGTGCACTACGCTTTCCCCGTCACACTGACGGCAGGGAAGGATGGCAAAGGCACATACTACCGTGCCCGTGAAGACTTTCCCCCATTCCCAGCACCAAACTTCACCAAGTGACCCGCAACGTCTCCTGCGGCGCAGCGTTTGGTTGTGCCGTATCCCTTCAACTCAAATCTCAGGCAACCCTATGACCGATACCACCGACAAAGCGCCCATCGAACTGACGTTCCCTGAAGCAAACCCGCCGTCTGATCCGACGCAGGAGCGCGACCCGTCAATGCCACCGCCGCTGCCGAGCGACGAACGTGCTGAATACGAAGCACTGCTCAAGTTCTTCACCGAGAACGGCAGCGCCGACACCAACCTGACGGCGCTCACCTCCGACGAATTCATCCAAACCATCACTACCTGACCCCCACTCCAAAGGACACACGCTATGGCTCAGTTCCCAGACCTCAACACTTATCCTCGCCCCCAGCAAACTCAACGTTACCAATACGCGCAGTACATCCGAATGCCCAACGACCCTGTCGTGCATCGCTTGGTGCCGTTTCAACGGCTTGGCATGGCGGTGTTGCACTTCCTCGCCCTTCAACGCTCGACCATCACGCAAGCCGAAGCTGAACGCACACTTGCATTGTTCGGCCCACCGGGTGTCGGAAAAACCGAAGGCGCCCTCGCCGCAACTCTGCGCGAAGGCATCGCAGTCATGTCTATCAGTGCATCCATGTTCGCGTCGGAAGTTGAAGGCGGCGCGGTACAAATCCTCGAAGCCCTACTCGCCGAAATGGAGCGGTGGTCGCGTGAACACGGCATCGACATCGTGTTGATGCTCGACGACCTCGACTTGTCGATATTGGCGCAGGACGAAACGCAGGACATCGGCGCCACCATCAACACCCAGCTCCTCCTCAACCGTTTCCATAAGCTGGCTGAGGAACGGCACCTCTATCGCACAGTATCGGGTGGCCCCATCCCGTTCATTGTCACCATGAACGACCCCACGGTGCTGCGGGCCAGTCTGCTGCGCGAAGGGCGGTGCATGATGTTCGAGCACGTGCCCACAACCGCTGAAAAAATTGACATTGCCTATGCCGTTCTCAACCCGCGCACAGCGTCTGAGCGTGAATTAGTCGCTGCTCTCGTCAAGAAATTTGCGGCCAAGCAGTCGGTGGCATTCTGGAAGTCGTTGCGTAGTCGCGTGATTGCGCACACCCACAAAAAACTGTTGCAGGACGGCCTACCG
>JABFRJ010000161.1 GCA_013141255.1 Hyphomicrobiaceae bacterium | reverse complement strand
GTCACGTTTAACGCGGTCAACCTGCAATCAGATCAACCAAGCCCCGTTAACTTGCCAATTCTAACTTGCCAGTTCTAACTCGCCAATTCTAACTCGCCAGTTCGCGCGACCGGCGCGTCGCCGCTGCAATGGCCTCATCCATCAACGGCTGCAAACCCGTCTCAGCCATCAAGACCTCCAGAGCAGCATACGTTGTCCCATTCGGCGAGGTTACATTCTGCCGCAATTGCGCCGCCGGTAAGTCCGAGCGATGCAGCAATTCGCCCGATCCAGCCACCGTCCAACGCGCCAGTTGCGCCGCTAAGTCAGCAGGCAATCCCGCCTTGCGACCCGCCTCCGCCAGCGCTTCCGCCAGCAAAAACACATACGCTGGTCCCGATCCCGAAACCGCCGTCGCCACATCGATCAAAGCTTCATCCTCGACCCACCCAACGGCACCCACGGCTTCAAGCAGCAATTGACACAACGCCCGCTGCGCCGTTGTCACATGTGCATTCGCCACGCACACTGTAATGCCGCGCCCCACACTCGCTGGCGTATTCGGGATCGACCGCACCACAGCACTCTTTGCCGCCAGATACTTTTCAAAACCCGCCAGCGTCTTCCCAGCCGCCACCGACAACGTCACAGTCTCAGGCCCCGCAAACTTTGCCAGGGTCGGAAACACCTGGTCCATCACCTGCGGCTTCACCGCAGCGAGAATAACCGCAGGCGCACGCTCCATCGTCACAGTCGGTTGGGAGGCGATGCCATACTTTGCCAACAGCGCCACCATCGCAGGCGGCGGGCCTGGGTCTTGCACCACGATCATCTTGGGATCGAGCCCACGCTCAAGCCAACCCGCCAGCAGCGCGCCGCCCATATTCCCTGCCCCTGCGAGCAGCAGCGGCCCCGGCAATTTCAAAGCCATCGCGTCTTCCTCATATCGGTCCAAGCCTACACCTAACATAGTTTTAGGTATGGGCTGGAATCCCCCTACTGATCAACTGAAGATGAAGTCGGCCCCGGTCAACGACGACGCAGCCACGCCTTTGAGTAAAATATGCTGCCCGCCAAACGCGAGATCGGCATCTGCGCCGAGTGTCGTGATGGAAAGTGCAGCAAAGCTTTTCAAACCATCCACGCCTTGAATGGCGATCTTATCTTTCCCACGCACAAAATCCGTCACTGTGTCATGGCCCCAGCCCGCACCAAACACCAACGTGTCCGAGCCCGAGCCACCCGTGAGCACATCGTTGCCCGCAGCACCAGTCAACCGGTCGTTCCCAGCGCCACCCATCAACGTATCGGCTCCAACCCCGCCAGTCAGAACGTCATACCCGCCCGCGCCATCCAACGTCGCCCCTGACATCCCCGCGCTCAGCGTGTCACCAGAAGATGTGCCACGCACCGCCTCGATTGACGTCACATCTGCCAACGCCAGCGATCCAGATTTCGCCTCCACGCCCGCAGCACCGAGATCAACTTGTACAGCCGCATTAAACTTCGAAAAATCCAAAGTATCAAAGCCCGCGCCACCATCAATCAAGTCCAAGCCAGAGCCCGCTCGCAGCACATCATTGCCCCAACCACCAAACAGCGTATCGCCGCCCGCGCCACCATCGAGTGTGTCATTGCCGTCATTGCCGTAGAGCACATCATTGCCCGCGTTGCCCGAAACAACATCCGCGCCGCTGCCCGCAGCAATCACATCGCGCCCAGCGCTGCCACTGACAACATCAGCCCCTGCAGTTATTTTGTAGGCCCAGGCAACCCCACCCGACGGAACCACGCCATCGGCCAAAGCCTGCCCGTCGATCACAACACCTTTGGACGTGATGTATCGGTCATTCGCGACATCAGTATCGGCGAAATCCTGCAGATACCCGCTGACGCCAACGGTTTTATACCCAGCCGTCGTCAACTGAAAGACATTGCCAGAGACCACCGCACTCTCAACGCCCGCGAGATCAATCGCATCACGTCCATTAGCGGAGAACGTCACACCTGAAACATCAAGACCGCTGATCTGATGCGCGTCGATGCCCGCGCGCCCATTTCCCGCAATGAGCCCACCTGAAATAGATACATCCGACGTCCAACCACGAATTTCATTGTCGCCCGTCTGGATCGTGATCCCATTGGCAGCATTATCCCGCGACACACTATCGACAATCGAAACATGCTCAGAGCCGGTCACTATGTTGATGCCATGTCGGCCATTGTCATACGCCAACGCGTTCACAATCATCACATCACTGCAGCCATCAATCGTGAACCCGTCATAGGCGTTGTTGTGCGCGACACAATTCAACAACTGCAAGCCTTTGGTCCCCTCGTGCGGATCAAAGCCGTAGCGCGACATATTCATGATCTCGACGCCGTCGAGCGTAATATTTGTATCAAATTGCGCGGTTCCCGGCTTCGGCCCAGAATAGAACCCGTCCGTTGCTCCTGTTGTGTTTGCTGCGTTCCCGTCGAGCGACAATCCGCGCACTGTCACGTTATGGGTCGTATCGATTGTGCCATCCGGAAGCGTTCGTCCTGAATCGGTACGCACCAACCCGGTAACTCCCGTCGCTCCATCCGCCAATTTCAAAACCGTAGCACCAAGCCCCGCGCCCTCAAGCGTTGTCTCCGATCCAACGCGCAGCGCGCCATCGGCTGCCTTACCCGTGCCAATCAGTGAAAAAGTCCCAGCGGACAAAGTAACACGGCCTCCAACATGATCCGCAACCGCATCAAGTGCCAGCTGAATGGCCGCAGTTTGATCCTGAGCGCTTGCCGTTTCAGCAATCATGATCGTTTGCGTGGCGAAACCTGCGTAAGAATAGGAAATCGTGAGCATGTGGTGTCCCCTGTTTGAAAACTCGGAGACATCCAGAGCAATCCTTGCGCCGCAGCGCCGCCCCAAAACGCAAAAACCCTGATTACGCCTGCCAAAGCGTAATCAGGATTGAACAACTACCGATCAAAAGCCGAATGCTAAAATTTGAACCGATTGCCTACCGTCAGCATTCCAAGCACAACTAGGCTTGGCCTTCAGTTGCAAACGAGGTCGCCGCCATCGCCTGCCGCGCATCTTTCCCGGCCCACACCACAAACTGGAACGCCTGATAGTAACGCTCACACGCTTCCAGCGCCGCCCGCAGCATCGCCTCGCACTGCGACGGTGTCGCGACAGCTCCGTTGAGCATCAAACCCTGACGGAACATAATCAACCCTTCGTGCGTCCAGATATCGAAATGTCCAACCCATAGCTGCTCATTGATTTGCGCCACGAGTTTATAAACTTCTGCCAGCCGCCCTTCCGGCACCTTGAACTCAAACGCGCACGCCAGATGCAGCGTCTCAAGATCATCGCGCCAATTGAGCGACACGTGATAGTCAGCCCAACTCCCGGCAACAACGAGCGTCAGCTCATCGGTCGCCGTCCGGTCGGTTGCCCAATCGTGGCTCGATGCGATCTGCTCGACGAGGTCGACAGGATTGCTACGGTCATAGTCAAACTGGGCAAGTGCCATACCGTTCCTCGCGTCGCGCCTTGATGAGCGCCGTTGTGGTTCAAGCGGCGACAATCGCAAGACGACCGTGCCTCAAACATACGTGCGAGCTAAACGGTGGAGGCCACGAGTCGCAAGCGCGTGCGCTCCTTGTCCACCGGCAAATGGGCCGCACTACGGCTCAGTCAAAGAATATCAGTGACTTGGCTGGAGCCTGTGGACAATCGAACGCGTCGTTGTGGAGAGGTGAACATTGCCACGGGATAATTCCCGGCGCCCCCTTGCTGACGCCAAAGTCTAGTCGGTTGGTCGCCTCGGTTGACCTAGCGCTTGAGCGCAGCCACCACAGCTTCCAACGTCGCGATCCGCGCCTTCAACGCGTCGTTTTCCTCACGCGCCCTCTGCGCCATCGCCTTCACAGCTTCAAATTCTTCCCGCTGCACCAGATCCATCGAGCCAAGCACGCGCTCGCCCTGCGCCCGCATCAATGTCTCCACTTCCCGCCGAACACCATCAGCAGCTCCCGCAGCATCCGTCATGAGCCGCGCGAAGTCATCGAGAATGCGATTTGAACTCTGCGGCATATCCAGCCTCTTTCAATCAGACCCATCCGAACCGGAACCGGCCCCACCCCAGCTTATCGCGAGGCCCAACTTATCGTGGAGTACTGGCCCGCGAGCAACATCC
>JABFRJ010000429.1 GCA_013141255.1 Hyphomicrobiaceae bacterium | reverse complement strand
ACGTTGATTTTGTCACCGCCATGACCAGTTCGGTCAACTTGGTCACCTCAAGCCCTCGCACCATGATGATCTGGTGCGCCATCATTGCCGCCTCGATCATCATCTCAATCATCACCGGCTTCTTCGCCCTGCTTGTGACCATGCCCATCATCGGCCACACCACCTGGCACCTTTACCGTCGCGCAGTCGCTGCAAGCGACATCGCCGAGGCTCCCCAAAACGCGCGTGGCCACTAAACGCCAAACGCCGCGATCAAAAGACCGCGGCGCTTGGCAAACCAAAGTCGCTCAGCTCTCCAATTACGCGCGCTTATCAACCTGCACGTAATCACGCGGACCTGATCCGACATAGAGCTGGCGCGGACGACCAATCTTCTGCTCTGGGTCTTCGATCATCTCTTTCCACTGCGCGATCCAGCCGACGGTGCGGGCCACAGCGAACAACACCGTGAACATCGACACCGGGAAGCCCAGCGCGCGCAGCACGATACCCGAGTAGAAGTCGACGTTTGGATAAAGCTTCTTCTCAATAAAGAAGTCATCGTGCAATGCGATTTGCTCAAGCTCCATCGCCACTTCCAACAAGGGATCATTGACGCCGAGCAACTTCAACACTTCATGTGTCGTCTTCTGCATCACCTTCGCGCGCGGATCGTAGTTCTTGTAGACGCGATGGCCAAAGCCCATCAGGCGCACGCCCGAGTTCTTGTCCTTGACCTTCTCAACGTGCGATTTGATGTTTTTGACCGTGCCGATCTCCTCAAGCATCTTGAGTGCGGCTTCGTTCGCCCCGCCGTGCGCCGGTCCCCACAGACACGCGATGCCCGCCGCAATACAAGCAAACGGATTAGCGCCCGACGACCCAGCCAAACGCACCGTCGATGTTGATGCATTCTGTTCGTGATCGGCATGCAGGATGAAGATGCGATCAAGCGCACGCGCCAAAATCGGGTTGACCGAATACGGCTCACACGGCACAGCAAAACACATCTGCAAGAAGTTCGCCGTGTAATCGAGATCGTTGCGCGGATAGATAAACGGCTGACCGATCGAATACTTATACGCCATAGCAGCCATCGTCGGCATCTTCGCAATCATACGATGCGCAGCGATGATACGCTGGCGCGGATCGTTGATGTCAGTGCTATCGTGATAAAACGCTGACAGCGCACCAACCGAGCCGCACATGACGGCCATCGGATGCGCGTCGCGGCGGAAGCCTTGATAGAAGCGCGTCATCTGCTCGTGCACCATCGTATGGCGCGAAACGATGCCACGGAACTCTTCAAACTGCTTCTGGTTCGGCAATTCGCCATTGAGCAGCAAATAGCAAACTTCGAGATGGCTCGAATGTTCAGCCAATTGCTCGATCGGGTATCCGCGATAAAGCAGCACGCCCTTGTCGCCGTCGATGAAGGTGATTTTCGACGAACAGTTGGCAGTCGACGTAAATCCAGGATCGTAGGTGAAGGCACCGGTGTTGGCGTAAACTTTACCGATGTCGATAACATCGGGACCGACGGTTCCGGAACGCACCGGCATGGTGATCTGCTTACCGGCGATGTCGAGGATCGCACTTTTACCGGCGTCTGATTTGGGCGCTTTATCTGAAGCATTCATCGGGTCAGTCCTTCACTTCGCATCTGTGAACTCGGCCAAGGACTGAGTGCCCTGGTCGCGGTACGCTGCCTGATCCAGCCACCCTCGGTTTGGGGGCCAGGAGCAACTAAGATGCCGGGAGCGCCCTAAGGACACCATCCGACATAAGGTTCAGAAGGGCACCGCGTCTCGCGCTTCGCTGCTTTGCAGCAACTGAGCCTCGATCCGCAATGCCGGCTCCCCCAAGATCCCTGTAATCGGGCCCTGCAACGGGGAGGAAGCCTTTAAAACATGGACTATTGCATTTTTTGCAGTGCGACAAGCTGTCCATTGGTCAAGCATGGCAGAACCACCACAAATCGGAGGTCTCTCGCCATTGCGTCCGACCATTTGAGCGCACTGAGTATTTACCTTACCTGCAATCTATCCCCGACCAGTAGGCAAAGCCGGAACTGGGCCGGAACTGGGCCGGACCTCAGCTTGTCACAAGTCGTCATCCCGCGACGAGGGATAGATGCCTAACCTTGTTTGGCAAACGCGTGACGTAGCCGAGCCACGGCGACGGTTGCGATCGCGTCTAGAGCACGCATGGCTTCAGTGCGGGTGCGGAACGCTAGCGCAGGCAGTTTGGCTAATCCCTTGATCTTTCTCGGTCTGCTACCCTCGACTTCGATTGTTGAGGGAAACGGACTTACTGTCGGCACAGCTGTTACCACCAACGGGCGCAGCTCACGAATGCGCAAACCGAGCCACCAGCCACGATCGAAAGCATGATCATAAGGCTGTCGCATAGAATACAGACAACCGAGGTAGGTTCTGGCCGCCTCACGGGTGACAATGTAGGCTGCAGCACCCGTCGAACGGAAAGCGTTGACGACAAGGTCATGACGTCCGGTCAACGGCCGCAAGTGGAAAGCCAGTCCACGACGACGACTTTCGAGTTTCAGCACGTCCCAGTCCTGCTGAGGCGCGGCGACCGAAGACATCTCTGATCCGGTAGCGGCGGCAACAACATCATTGAACCCGTTCAGTAGCACCGCGTCATCTTCAAGGATCAACGCGTACTCGTAGGTCGTTTCGAGGAAACGTCGCATAGCTCTCAAATGTGAATAATAACAGCCAATCTCGGCAGCACGGACCTCGCGTCCGTGGGCACGCCAATATTTGGTATGATCAAAATTATTCAGCAGGTCAGCCGACACTGAGCCGTCAATGGCACTCACCCGCTCAAACTCCAAACCATGAGCCACGAGCGAGGCACTGATAGCAGCCAAGCGATCCGTTGAACGATCTAGATTGATAACGAGCACCAGAACATTTTGCACCGGGTTCGTGCTTGAAACGGCCGCAGCAAAGGCCGCCTCGGGAGCCCTCATAGTCAAGTCGTTATCCCCCCAAGCAAGTCGATATCGTTGGGGGTAACTATCGCAACAGCAGCCTTACAGGACACTGACATCAATGAGTGTCTGCGCACTGTAACTGGGAAGGATTTTAGGACTCTATGCTCAGGCGAACAAAGGAGGCGAAGTACTACAAACATTCACCTGTCAATGTTTGGACTTCGGCAGCTCTTCAAGCGAGGCGATGTACCAATCCTCGGTCTTAACGATGGCGGGGTTTTCCCCATTGGCATAAATCCAACTGTCCACCGCCCACTTCTGCGCCGACGCCGTCTCTTGCAAAACCGCCGTCCAATGCGTCCACCCCGAGACGCCGCGCAGGTAATTCTCCTTGGCAAACGGCACCGCAACGGTGTGTTGCCGGATCAGACCCTGGCTCACCAGAACCCGCAAATAACTGGTTGTATTGGTCGCTTCATCCACGCAATCCTGCTGCGTTGCATCGCCCGATCCGGCGAAATCCATGCCCGCCCGATCGTCCTTGGTCCCGATCGCGTTGCCGACCCGCGTCTCGATCCACCCAATGGCATAAGCAATGGCCCGGCGCTCATCCTCCGCCGTATCCGCTTTGGTCCGCCACTTGGCCATAACCGCCGTCAAGTCTTTGAAATCTGCGTCCGTAAACCGAAATTTCGTCCGCTCCCGACAGCCATAAGCATGGCAGACGTAAACGACATTGTCCTTCGGCTCAGGCACCGAAAACGTCGTGAAATGCCCTTCCAAGCTACCAAAACCCTCATGCGTACAGCCCCCGACAACGAGGGCGGCAAGCGCAACAACCGTTTTGGCAAGACGTGAGATCATCCCTCTCGGCTATCCGACGGCGTGATTCGCGCCTGTATCACGACAGCCACAGTCAGGCGATCGTTTGAGCCTACCCACGATTTAGGCTACGCAGTCGACCACGCTCTTCCATTCGCACCCCCTCCATTCGCGCCCCCTCATTCGTAGTTGAACCATGCCAGACCTGAAATCAGACCTGAAACCTGACCTGAAACCCATCCACGTTGTCGGCGGCGGTCTCGCAGGCTCCGAAGCCGCTTGGCAAATCGCCTCCGCTGGTGTCCCCGTGGTGCTGCACGAAATGCGCCCCGTCCGCATGACCGACGCCCACAAAACGGAAGGCTTCGCCGAGCTTGTCTGCTCTAACTCCTTCCGTTCCGATGATCACCAGCAAAACGCCGTCG
>JABFRJ010000530.1 GCA_013141255.1 Hyphomicrobiaceae bacterium | reverse complement strand
GGATGGGCTGGGCGGAGCGGTCAGCGCCGTGGGGCGGCGGACCGGATCGGCGCGGAGTGGCGCAAAGACAGGCTGGGGTGCGGCAACCCGCTGTTGGATGGCAGGCGTCACCGCCGGTTGATACGACGGGGCGGCTTGGGGCGGCGGCAGCGTGTCGATGAGCAACGGCGCGCGCGATTGATAGAGAGACACGGGCGACGCCAGAGGGGCTCGGTCAAACACGGGATAGTTCCGCGGCGACATTGGCCTTGGCGGAGGGCCAATTCTGCGCGGAATCACAAGCGTGACGGGTGGTGGTGGCGGCGGTGCGGCGGCGGCGTTAACCGGGATGGCGGCCGGGCGTGCCTCTATTGCAGCAACCGCGGGCGGTTGCCCAGCCACGGGCGCTAACGTGTGTTCAACCGACGCCACAGCATAGGGCCGTGACGTGATCACCCGGGGCTCAGGCCTATCGCCAACCGACGCCGGACGGGTCAGCAATGGCGGCTGCGCCCCGGCCACCACAGCGGGCGTGCGTAAAGGCGGCCCCGTGCGTACCGTCGGCGGATCGGTCAAACCCCCGCTATTGTCGTCGTCGGATCGATCCATACTTTGATTGTCGCCGTGGATGAGATATGGCGCTGGCAGATAGCCCGCAACAATGGCCATGTTGAGAGGCTTTTCCAGGGAATTCGGCTGAGAGGGTATGCCTTGCATCCATTTGCCGCCCAATTGGCAACAGCCGCCCGCATCGTCGAGGCGCGGCTTGGCGATATCATTACGCGGGAAGCGGCTCGCGGCGCGCCGCCCCGGCTGGTGGACGCCACCCGCCATGCCGTACTCGGCGGCGGCAAGCGCTTCCGCCCGTTCTTAGTTTTTGAAAGTGCGGCGTTGTTTGGTTTGTCAGCCGAAGACGCGGTCGATGCGGCGGCGGCCATCGAATGCATCCATTGTTATTCTCTTGTCCATGATGACCTGCCCGATATGGACAACGACGCGCTGCGGCGCGGCCAGCCGACTGTCTGGAAAGCCTATGACACGTGGACTGCGATCCTGACCGGTGACGGGCTGCAGGCAATGGCGTTCGAATTGCTGAGCGCGCCGTCTACGCATGCAAATGCCCTGACGCGCACTGAACTTGTGCGCGTGCTGGCGCTCGCGTCCGGCAACGCCGGCATGGTCGGCGGACAAGCGCTCGACCTTGAAGCCGAACGCTTGCACGCGGACGCACGTCCCGACATTGCGCACATCACGCGGCTGCAGGCCATGAAGACCGGCGCACTCATTCGCGCAGCCTGTGAGATGGGCGCGGTCCTCGGCCAAGCCTCACACGACGAACGCGCGGCGCTCATTCGTTTTGGCGGGGCGTTGGGCTTCGCATTTCAAATCAGCGATGATTTGCTCGACGCTGAAGGGTCCGCCGCTGACGTCGGCAAGGCAACTGGCAAAGATGCGGCGGCCGGTAAAGCGACACTCGTCTCGCTGCTCGGATTAAAAGCCGCGCGCGCCCATTTGGATGAGACGGTTGCCAGCGCGATTGCGGCGCTCGAACCGTTCGGTGCGCGCGCCGATGTGCTAATCGAAGCCGCGAAGTTTATGGGGCGGCGGGAGAGGTGATGAGGTGCTACCGCTAAATGGTCGCTACAAGCGTTCGTTTTTTACAGTGTCTCTTTCAACGCGTCATCCCGGCGAAGGTGTTCTGTCCCGGGAGATTGGCTTGATGGAAGCGGTGTAGCCAGGGGTATCGTCTTCGTCAGGGAGCGCCTCGGATCATGGACCTGAAGCTGCACGCCAACGCGACAACACCCCCCAAGACCAGAGCGTATATCCAGTCGAGCAGATGCACGACGGCCGATCTGGCGCGTGAACTGGGTATTACCGGGCGTACCGTTACACGCTGGCGCAACCGCAGCAGCATCTCCGATCGCTCTCACCGCCCTCACCGCATCGCCACCACCATGACGCCGATCGAGGAGCGGCTGGCGGTTGAACTGCGCACCAGCCTCGCACTGCCGCTGGATGACATCGTCGAAGTACTGCGGCGCTGCGTGAACGCCACGCTTTCGCGGAGCCAAGTGCATCGCTGTCTGCAGCGCCACGGGGTCTCTGCGAAGCCCAAGCAGGAACGTGAGAAGGCAGCGGCGTTCGAGGTCGATAGGCCTGCCGGCTTGATCCATCTCGATGTCAAATACCTGCCGCCGTTGCACCGCAAGCGCGCTTATGCCTACGTCGCCATCGATCGAGCAACGTGCTTCGTTTATGTCGAGATCCTTTACGATCGCCGTGGTGAGACGGCTGCCGCGTTCCTTCGCCGCTTCCTTAGTGTGTTCAAGATCGACGTGCACACCGTGCTGACCGATAACGGCAGCGAATGGACCGACCGCTATGCCGTCGACAAGGAGAACAAGCCCAAGGATAGACCCTCCGGACAGCATCCGGTTGATCGGTTCTGCGCCGAAAGAGCAATCAAACATAAGCTGACGCGACCGTTCCGGCCGCAGACCAACGGTATGGTCGAGAGGTTCAATCGCCGCATTGGCGAACATTTGGAAAAGCTCCCCCGAAATGGGGCAGGTCACCATCGCCGCTTCGAGACGCACGAGGAGCGCAACGCCTATCTCATGACGTTCGTTGAAAACTACAATCGCACAAGGTTGAAATGCCTCGACTACCTCGCTCCAATCGAGGCCGTCGCCAATCTCCCGGGACAGAACACGAAGGCGGGGATCCACGATAAGCATCAATAGGCATTTTTTGAAAGTGGACGCACGATCCATCCAAATTCGCTTATCTCGCACCAGACGTCACACTGAGACTTGTCGTGGGTTCCGGCCTGCGATGCGCGCTGCGCATCGTCGCTGGCGCGACGGAGGTGGGGAGCAGTGACCTAATAGCCGTAGCGACTGTCTTGGCTGTCAAGCGGTTTGCCATGGTTTTTGATCTCTGAGAATAGCGTTGAGGATAATCAGGAGTTTTCGTGCGACTGCGATGAGGGCGACCATTTTCGGTTTTCCTGCAGCGACGAGCCGGTCGAAGAAAACCTTCAAGACAGGATTGTGTATTTTGGCGACCATGGCGCCCATGAATAGGGCTGTGCGAACGCTTGTTCTGCCACCGCCGATGAAGCTCTTGCCGCGCCATTGCCCGGACTGCCTGGCAAACGGAGCGAGCCCGGCAAGAGCCGCGATCTCTTTCCTGTTCAAGCGGCCGAGTTCGGGCAGCTCCGCAATGAGTGTTCGCGCGATCCAGGGTCCGACACCTGGAACAGACGCGAGCAGATCTTCTTTTTCGCGCCACACCGGGGATGCGCGCACTGCGCCGCCGATGTCGGCGTCTGCACTGGTCATTTCTTTTTCCAGTGCCTTGATGAGACGCGCGATGCTTTTCTTGAGGTTCTTGGCAGTTGCGCGTTTTTCGCGTTGGCGCTCGGCTCCAATCATCTCGATGATTTGCCGCCGGCGAGCGACAAGATCAGCAAGTAAGCGGGTTTCTTCATCTGGCAACGGCCGGACGTCAGGCTTTGTTGCCTCAACGAAGTGGGCGATGACGGCAGCGTCGATCGGGTCGGTTTTCGCCCGTTGTCCGATGGCCTTTGCGAAGGCCCGGCTCTGGGCGGGGTTCACGACCACGACCGGCAATCCTGCCGATGCAAAAGCTGCTGCGGCGATGGTCTCGTATCCGCCGGTTGCTTCGAGCGCGACAATCGTTGGTGCCAGTTGCAACAAGCGAGCGACGAGCTGCTCGATTCCAGCGGCGGTGCGTTCAGCCGTGAAGATCTCCCCACTGGGGCGCACGGCCACGTCCAAGCGATCTTTGGCGACTTCGATACCAACGGTGATATTTTCCATGACGACCCATCCTTGCCTAAGCGAGCTTCGCTGTGCGCGGCCCCGGCGACTGTTCGGGTTCGATGGACTGACGGATGGGGCGCCAAACTCACCTACGGCCTTCTGAGACCCGGGGGCTATCGGACACCCATCCGACACCGCACCCTGGACTATATCCGAGGTACGGGTATGAGAGTTACAAGGTTGGATCTGCGCTCCGCTTGACGCCAACCTACAAGTGAATCGCTTTTTTACCCAACCTTGTCTCTTGGCTTTCTGGCATAGTGTGATGAGACGGCCTCCAAGGAGACCGTCTCGCGGGGTCGGAGATCGAACCCAACCTCGGGCACGAGCCCGCAGCGTAGCTCAATCCCGCCCCG
>JABFRJ010000072.1 GCA_013141255.1 Hyphomicrobiaceae bacterium | reverse complement strand
AGCCGAGCGGCGCGACTTGTTCGTCAATGGGGCCGACAAGCGGGCCTTGGAACTTGAAAGCATTGCTATCCTCCAGTTGTGGCCGCCAGGTCTGCTGGACGGTTCTGCCTATTAGGCAGATGAATTTTCATTGGCGGGTCGGTTCGGTGTATTAAGCCGGTCGACATCGTCATAAGGAATTGTGCCTTACCGCGGTCTTTCGGGTGCATTAAAACTTGGTAATATGGCTGATGTGCGGAGTGGAATCGGAGGACCTGGGCAACCCAGGGGCGTGAGCATCAACACTATGGGCAGTTCTCTGGTTTTAGTGACATTTGGGCGGCGCCGATGCCCTGTTCGTCTGTGGGAATGCCTGTGGGCTGCTGTCTTGCTTTGGCACTTGGGGGGCCTAGCCCAAGCGGAACCGGGCGGGCGGATCCCGTCGGATGAGGTGGCACAATCATTGGTGCCGGTCGCGGTGTTTGGTGCGGACAACCGGATCGCACTGCCGTCCCAGTTCAGCCGGATCAGAGACGCCGTCGGCGTATTGTTTAATATTCGGTCGCGGACAGTTTGCTCGGCGTTTTGTGTTGATACCAACATCATTGCGACAGCCGCGCATTGTATTTATCGGACAGTCGGTGAAAAACCGCCGCGACCCACGGATTTCTGGTTTGCGCGGAACTACGATACGGTGCGGGACTACGCGCGAGTTGCAGGGCATGAAACAGGGGCTGCGGCGCAGAACATCTTGGCCGGCAGTACAACCCTTTCGACAACGCCGCCGATTGATGCTACACGCGATTGGGCGCTCATCAAGCTGGCGCGTCCACTATGCGCAAAAGGCGTGCTCGAAATCGAGGCGGCCACTCCACTCGATGTCATCAAGGCCGCGAAGGTTGGACAGATCTTTCACGTGTCCTATCACCGTGATTTTACTCAATGGCGACCTGCCATTGGTAAAGGGTGCAAGGTCGAGCGCACATTTGAGGCCGCCGATTGGAAGACAATCGCTAGCGATTTTAGGCAGCCGGACGATCTGTTGTTGCATGATTGCGATACGGGCGGAGCGTCGTCAGGTTCGCCGCTGCTCAAGGAGACGCCTGCCGGTCCGCGTGTCATTGGGATCAATGTCGGCACTTATGTGCAGTCGCGTGTTCTGATGCAGAACGGCGAAGTCTCGCGCAAGTTGGCGTCGGAGACGATTGCGAATACGGGTGTTGCAACGTCGGCGTTCGCGAAGCAGCTTGCGGCGTTTCGTGCGGCGGAGATCCTGATGACCGCGCCGCAGATGAAGGAGTTGCAGCAACGACTGCAGATGCTCAAGCTATATGCTGGGCCGATCGATGGCACCTATGGACCTGAGTTGAAGACGGCAATCATTGCCTATGAAACCCGCCAAAAGCAATTGCCAACGGGACTTGCGACAAAGGCCTTACTCGCGGCGTTGCAACCGGAAACGGCAACAAGCGCCAGAGGCGTTGAGCGTAAGCGTTAGAGCTTCGTTTTAGGTGTTTCGGTTGAAGTCTGTAGGCGTAACAAACGCTCAAGCTGAGCTTCTTCTTCGGCCGTTAAGGGCTGTGATTCCTGGTTGGATGAACGTACAGAGCTTCGTCGCATTTTGGGGACGATGAGCGCTGCGATACCGCCGAGAACCAGGAGTGGTGTCAACCACAACAGCAGCGTGTTGAGATTGAATGGTGGCTTCAGGAGTACGAAATCGCCGTAACGCGCGACGACAAACGCGCGGACATCTTTGTCGCTATCGCCTGCGGTTAAGCGTTCGCGTACCAACATGCGTAAGTCGCGTGCTAACGGAGCATTGCTATCGTCTATGGATTGGTTCTGACAGACGAGGCAGCGCAGTTCTGTTGACAATCCACGAGCGCGCGCTTCCAGCGCAGGGTCGGCGAGGCGCTCACCCGGCTCGACGGCGCTCGCGGCACCTATGCAGCAGAGACTGGCGAGAGCGACGACGACGACGTTGGCCTTGCATGTGCGCATAAGCATTACTCGGCCGGTGCAGGTGATCGTGCGCTCGCGCGGCCGGGTGCGCCGACACGGAGACGTCGATCGGACAGTGAGAGTAGGCCACCCAGACTCATGAGGACGGCGCCGAGCCAAATAAAACGAACCAGTGGGTTAAAATAGGCGCGAATGGCATAACCGCCGTCTTGTAGTTCATCGCCTAGCACGAGGTAGAGATCACCGGCCAAGCTGGCGTAAATGCCTGCTTCCGTCGTTGCTTGGCGCGGCATGTCGTAGAGTCGCTTTGCGGTTTCCAGTTCAAGGACTGGGCTGCCATGGCGATCGACTTTGAAGGCGCCGACAGTTTCTTGGTAGTTGGCACCGCGACGGGGGGCTACGCCACGGAACGTAATGTCGTAACCAGCGACGGCGAGGGTTTCGCCGGGCTTCATCGCTTTGATGATTTCGGTCTGCCAGGCAGTGGTCGCGGTTATGCCGATTGTCATGAGGCCAACGCCTGCGTGGGCGAGAATGCTGCCATAGGCGGCGCGCGGGAGGTTGCGGGCGCGACGGAGGACTTCGTCGGGTTTGACTTCAAATGCACGAACGCGCGTCAACCAATCGGCGATGGCACCGAATATGACCCAAGCGCCGACGCCGATGGCAAGTGGTGCTAGCCAGGGGCCGCGACGTGTTAGCGCGAATGCCCCAAGAATAACAACAACTGATGCAATGGCCGCCCAAGTCAATCGTTGAAGTGCCCCAGTTAGATCGCCACGTTTCCATGGCAGCAAAGCGCCGACTGGAATGGCTATCAATAGCGGTATCATGAGGGGCACAAACGTCATGTTAAAATAGGGGGGGCCGACGGAGATCTTGGCGTCTTTGTCGATCGCTTCGAGCAGGAGCGGATAGAGTGTGCCGACGAAGACTGTCGCTGTTGCTGTGGTGAGCAAGATGTTATTGAGGACGAGGGCGCCCTCACGACTTATCGGTTGGAATAAGCCGCCAATTTTGAGTTTCGACGCACGCAGGGCGTAGAGTGCTAAGGCGCCGCCAACGAAGATCGTCATGATCACGAGGATTACGCTACCGCGCTTGGGATCGACGGCGAAGGCGTGGACGGAGGTGAGCACGCCTGAGCGGACCAGGAAGGTTCCCATCAAGGACAGTGAGAAGGTTAGGATGGCGAGCAATATCGTCCATACCTTCAAGGCTTCGCGCTTTTCCATGACGGAGGCGGAATGTAGCAAGGCGGTGCCTGCGAGCCAGGGCATGAAGGACGCGTTTTCGACGGGGTCCCAGAACCACCAGCCACCCCAACCGAGTTCATAGTAGGCCCACCACGAGCCCATGGCGATGCCGAGGGTTAATGTCATCCAAGCGGCGAGTGTCCAAGGCCGGACCCAGCGCGCCCAGGCAGCGTCAATGCGGCCTTCAAGCAGGGCCGCGACGGCGAAAGAGAATGCCATGGAGAAGCCGACGTAACCCGCATAGAGGAACGGTGGGTGAAACGCGAGGGCGGGGTCTTGCAAGATTGGATTGAGCCCACGGCCCTCGGGTGCCGCGGGATCGAGACGGAGGAATGGGTTTGACGTGAAGACAATGAAGAGCAGAAATGCCAGCGCGATCGATGCCTGCACCGAAAGCACGCGGGCACGGAACGTGGTGGGGAGATTGTCGCCGAAAAGGGCGACGGCGGCGCCGAAACTCGCGAGGATAAGTACCCACAACAGCATCGAGCCTTCGTGGTTCCCCCAAACGCCGGATAATTTGTAGAGCCAGGGTTTGGCTGAGTGTGAATTGGCCCAAACATTTTCAACGGAAAAATCTGACGTGAGATAGGCGTGCGTTAGGGCGCAGAAGGAAATCGTGATCAAGGTCAATTGAAGGAGGGCCGCGGGCGTGGCGGTGGCCATCATTGGTGATGAGTTTTTCCAAGCACCAACTGCAGGTAGCACGGTCTGTACGAGCGCAATGAGCGTTGCGAGCAGCAATGCAAAATGGCCGATTTCGATGATCACGGATGTTGACCTTTGGTCATGGTTTTTTGGCTATCGGAGTCGATTGAGATTTCTTATCGCCCTGCCAGACGCCTTGCTCTTTCAGCGTTTTTGCGACTTCGGGCGGCATGTAATTTTCATCGTGTTTGGCGAGGACGGAACTGGCAATAAAGCGGCCGCCGGGATCAAGTTTGCCGACAGCGATGACGCCTTGGCCTTCGCGGAAGAGGTCAGGCAGTATACCCT
>JABFRJ010000049.1 GCA_013141255.1 Hyphomicrobiaceae bacterium | reverse complement strand
ATTACGGACGTCTGTGTGTCCGTTCGCCATGCGAACGGAATGGCACACGTGAGGCAAACAAAGCCGCCGCCATGCACGCGATCGATAGTAAATAGCACCCCAAATCCCCCGCCCGTCGTAAGATTAATGTGCGAATGGTTGTGGAACCGAGCCTTGCATTGAATTTGGGCAATAGCCGAAACAGTGACTTTCCGGTAGTTGCTAAGGGTATGACACAAGCAGAGAAACAGCTCCAACGCGCTGGATTGCTGAGCAGGCTCTTTTGGGGCCCGTTCTCGCGCCTAGGCCTGTGGACAGCGCTGATCGTGTTCGCGCTCGACCAGTCACATAAGTGGTGGATGCTGCTGATCTACAAGATCGAGGCCAAGGGCCGCCTCGCATTGACGCCGTTTTTGGACGTCGTTTACGTGCTCAACAAAGGCATCAGCTACTCAATGCTCAAGGGCGATACCGCAAATTGGCAGTACGCCCTGGCTGCCTTCGCCGTCGTGGCGTCGTTGGCATTGGCCATCTGGCTCGCCCGTGCGGTCGACAACAGCTTAATCGCCACCAGCGTCGGCCTTATAATCGGCGGTGCGTTGGGCAACGCCCTTGATCGCGTCACTCTGGGCGGTGTCGCTGATTTCTTCTCGCTCCACGCCTTCGGCTATTATTGGTATGTGTTCAATATCGCCGACGTGGCCATTGTTGCGGGCGTAATTGGCCTCCTTTACGACAGCCTGCGTGACATGCGAACGGAATCACCCAAGAAAGGTGCTGCGCCGAACAATGCAGACGGGCAACACCGTCCTGGCCCAACGACTCCGGCCTAGGTCAACGCCACGAAGACGACGTATTTGTCTCCGTCAGTACCCAATGAGTAATAAGTGCGCCTTGTCACCGACAGAATATCGGCCAAGGGCTAGCATTTACGGCGTTATGCGTTAGGCTGATCCTGTTGCCTTTGCCCAAAGCGTGAAGCGTCGGAAGCCCGTCCGTCCGGGCAACTTTAGACAACGGATCAAGCGACGATCCGGGAGACTGCGACATGAAACGACCCAGTTTTACCATCGTGCTCGCAACATTGGCTGTTGCCGCTACCGTGTCTGGCTGCTCTGATGGCGTAGAACTCAACGGCAAGATTTTCGACGCGCTCGGTGTCAGTCCCGCAGCTCAAAACGCAGCCAAACGCGAGCCGCAACTGCCTCAGCGCACCGGTTTGGTGTTGCCACCCGATCAGTCACGCCTCCCCGAACCAGGCGCACAAGCCCCGTCTGATGATGTAGCACTCGCCGCGCTCAATGATCCAGACAAGCGCAAGGCCGCCGCCGCCGCTGAACGCGCCCGCCTCCATGCCGCCTATTGCGCGGGCGACATCACCTGGAAAGAACGTGCACTCGACCGGAGCAAGAGCGAAGCAGCGCCGACGAGCCCATACGGCCCCTGCTCAATCCTTGGCAAGGCCCTTACGCAATAATCGCCGCACCGCTGCGGATGATAAGTAATGCTTGATCAATTGCAGGATCGGCCACATTGCCGACTTGTCATTTGACGCTCTCGATCATCCTTGCCAGAACGACATGTCAAGCTGCGCCACGCGCTCAAGCCTGAGCACGTGGTATAAAACATGCATTACTGCTCATAAGTGCTGCCCTGTGTTTTGGTCAACACTGGGCCAGTCAATGCAGTTAATCGCACTCTGTCTTTGGAAAACCGCGATTGCCAAGCAATGATGCAGATAAATCAAAACCACGCGACGTACGTCACTGTCGTATCAACGGAGCCTCACCTATGCGGTCCCATTCGCGGTCCCTCGTTCGATCTCTGACACGCGCTGTGTTTGCCACCACCCTCTCCCTCACAACATTGAGTTCAGCAATGCTCATTGAAACTTTTGCGGCCGAAGCTGCCGCCACCCAGACGCGCGTCTCCGAGTTCACACTCGCGAACGGAATGCGCGTCGTTGTCGTTCCAGACCATCGCGCGCCCGTTGTGACGCACATGGTCTGGTATCGTGTCGGCGCCGCCGATGAACCTCGCGGCGTCTCCGGCATTGCCCACTTTCTAGAACACTTAATGTTCAAAGCGACCGAGAAAATCCCTTCCGGAGAGTTCTCTAAAATCGTGGCCCGCCTCGGCGGCAACGACAACGCCTTTACCGGTCACGATGCGACTGCCTATTTCCAACGGGTCTCCAAGGATCGCCTCAAGCAGGTGATGATCATGGAAGCCGATCGCATGTTGAACCTCAAACTTTCTGAAAAAGAAGTTCTGACCGAGCGCGATGTTATTCTCGAAGAGAGGCGCTCGCGTATTGAAAACAACCCGTCCGCCATTCTCGATGAGCAGATGTCAGCAGCGCTGTATCAAAACCATCCCTACGGCATCCCAGTAATTGGCTGGATGCACGAGATGGCTAAGCTCTCGCCGACTGATGCGATGACGTTCTACAAAGCCCACTACGCGCCGAACAACGCTATCCTCGTTGTCGCGGGCGACGTCACGCCCGACGAGGTCAAAAAGCTTGCCGATGAAGCCTACGGCCCGCTGAAGTCGAACCCGACGATCAAATCACGCCAGCGCGTTTCTGAACCCGAGCATCGCGCTCAGCGGCGTCTCGAACTGAAAGATCCCCGCGCCGGACGCACAACATTGTCGCGCCATTACATCGCGCCAAGCTACCTCACCGCCACCAATGGCGAAGCCGAAGCGCTCGATCTGATGATGAAGATTGCGGCCGGTGGTACAACAGGGCGACTCTATAAAAAACTTGTCGTCGAGCAAAAAATTGCCTCCTCCGCCAGCGGCTACTACAGCGGTTCCAACATGGATTTGGGCAAGATCGGTGTCGCAGCCGTCCTCGCCGACGGCGCTTCAATTGATAAAGTCGAAGCCGCGCTCGATACCGTCATGACCGAAATGAAAACCTCGCTCGTCACCACCGAAGAGCTGGACCGCGCAAAGAAGTCTTACATTGCGGAATATATTTATGAGACCGACAACCAATCCACATTAGCGCGACGCTACGGCTGGGGCCTCGTCACAGGCGGCACGATCGAACGCATCGACAGCTGGCCGATGGATATTGCCAAGGTGACACCTGAAAAAATTCGCGACGTTGCCCAAAAATACCTCGACCTCAAGCATTCCGTTACCGGCACGCTGATGCCTGAAGTTGTGGCAACCGCTGTGGTCGCGCCAAAAGATGCACCGAAGAAGCAATAAGGCCAGCAACCGCAGTAAGGTCACCCCATGTCGTCGCTCCAGTCTCGTCTGAGTGTATTTGTGTCGAGCGCCATCGCGCTGTGCATGACCGCGCTCGTCCTTGCAATTCCCACACCGGCTCAGGCAATGAAAATCCAAGACATCAAAACCAAGGCCGGCATTCGTGTTTGGCTGGTTGAAGAACACGCCGTACCATTGGTTGCCCTGCGCTTCTCGTTCATGGGCGGCAGTGCTCAAGAAGCCGACGGCAAAGAGGGCGTCGCCAACTTCCTCTCCGGCATGCTCGATGAGGGCGCCGGCGACATGGACGCAGCAAAGTATCAGGCGCGCATGGAAGAACTCGCCATGCGCATGAGCTTCGATGCCACGCGTGATTACCAATACGGCTCTTTGGAAACCCTCGCGGCCAATCGCATAGAGGCCGTGGCGATGTTGAAATTGGCGCTTGAAAAGCCGCTCTTCGCCACCGATGCCGTAGATCGCGTTCGCAGTCAGTTGCTGTCAAATTTGGCCTATTCCGCCAAGAACCCAGATAGCGTCGTCGCCGAGCGCTGGGCAGCGACTGCCTTCAAAGGCCACCCCTACGGTCGCCCGTCCAGCGGCACTGTCGATAGTTTGAAGACCATCACTCGCGATGATCTGGCAGCCTATAAGTCGAGCATATTCGCGCGCGATACGTTGCAGGTTGTGGTCGTCGGCGACATCACAGCCGACCAAGCCATAGCCATGGTTGATGACGTCTTCGGCGGCCTGCCCGCAACAGGCAAATTGAAGGCCATCCCGGCAATCGAACCAAATCCAGTCGACAAATTGACCGTCGTCGAAATGAATGTGCCGCAATCCGTCGCGCGCTTTGGTCTTCGCGCCATGCCGCGCAAGGACAAGGACTTTATCCCAGCGTTCGTTCTAAATCATATTCTCGGCGGCGGTGGTTTCGCCTCGCGCCTTATGGAAGAAGTGCGCGAAAAACGCGGCCTTGCCTACTCGGTCTACAGC
>JABFRJ010000185.1 GCA_013141255.1 Hyphomicrobiaceae bacterium | reverse complement strand
GACGATAGCAATGCCATCGTCACCTCCGGAAATCGCTCTCTAACTTCCTCAGCAATCCGCTCAACCCCGGGGCCACACGCCACCAGCGAATCCTCCGCTTTACATGACGGACACGTCTTCGGAATGGGCAATGAAAACCCACAATGATGGCAGTTGAGGCGATGCCGGAACCGATGCTCCACCAGCCATGCATTGCACTGCGGACATTCAAACCGATGCCCACACGACCGACACAGCGTCAAAGGCGCATACCCGCGACGATTGAGAAACAGCAATGACTGCTGCCCGCGCGCCAGCGTCTCTTTCATCGCTTCCACCAGCGTCGGCGCCAACCAGCGCCCCTTGTCCGGCTGCTCGCTTCGCAAATCAATGGGTGTGATCTCGGGCAAATCCGTACCCGAATACCGACCCGGCAAAATCAAATGCCGATACCGCCCGGTCCGCGCATTCCAGTGGCTCTCAATCGACGGCGTCGCCGACGCCAACACAATCGGCAACTTACCAAGTGATGCCCGCACCACAGCCATGTCACGACCTTGGTAATGCACGCGATCATCTTGTTTGTAGCCTTGATCATGCTCTTCATCGACCACGATCAAACCAAGATCGTTATACGGCAAGAACAACGCCGACCGCGCACCGACCACGACGCGCACATCTCCCGTCGCAGCCCCTCGCCACACCCGCGCCCGCTCAATCGGCGACAACGCCGAATGCCACTCCGCCGGCATCCCACCAAAGCGCCGCTGAAACCGATCCATGAACTGCGACGTCAGCGCGATTTCCGGGAGCATGATCACGGCCTGCTTGCCCGCCTTCAGCGCCGCCGCGACAGCCTCAAAATAAACCTCGGTCTTTCCCGAGCCCGTGACGCCATCAAGCAACGACGCCGAAAAATTGGCAGCTTCAACGCTACCGACCAACGCCTGCGCGGCTATGCGCTGCGTCTCAATAAATTCAACATCGGTATGTGTGGGATCAAGATGCTGATAGCGCTTCTCCGGGATCGCCACTTCAGCCAGGCACCCCGCCGCAATCAAACCATCGACCACACCGGTTGAGCATGCCGCAGCATCCGCCAACGACGACTTGGTCCGGATCAAACCATCACGCGCAATATCGAGCGCACGCCCCCGTGGTGGTGTCATGCGCGGCGGCACCGGCGCGCCTTCAACCGCCACCACGCCAAAACGCGGCTTGACCGGCTCAAACACCACCTGCGCACTCATCATCATGCGCACCACCATGCCGAGCGGTGCCAAAGTATAGCGCGCAATCCACTCGGCGAATGTCAACGATACGGCAGGCAGCGCCGGCACATCCAGCACCATATCAATGGTCTTGAACTTCTTGGGATCGACAGCCTTCGTCTCGCCAATCGCCCGGTCCCAGACCACGCCAATCCGACTTTGCGGACCAAACGGCACGTTAACGAATTGCCCAGGCAACACCGTCATGCCCTCAGGCAAGATATAATCGTAGGTCTGATCCAAAGCGACCGGCAGCAAAATTGGCACGCGCCGACCGGGCAGCGTCACCGATTGAGGCGTCGCTGCAACTTTTTTATCCTGTTCGCCGAACAGATCGGTCAAGCACTCACTCGCTCTTTTGAAATCAGTTGAGACCGATTACACTAATGTACGCACCTGGGCGAGCGGCCCCTGGACCGCCAGATGACGGCCAACGCCCATCAAGAGAAATTAAAGGAGTTCGAACGTGAAATTTTTTGTCGATACAGCCGATGTGGCCGAAATCAAGGACGTTGCCGCATCGGGCCTCCTCGACGGTGTCACGACGAACCCCTCACTGATTGCCAAAGCCAATCGCGACTTCAAAACCATCGTCGCCGAAATCTGCGCCGTTGTGCCAGGCCCCGTTTCTGCTGAAGTTGCCTCGACCGAATATACCCAGATGATGAAAGAGGCCCATGTCCTCGCCAAGATTGCGAGCAACGTCACCGTCAAGTTGCCACTGACATGGGACGGCCTCAAAGCCTGCAAGGCACTCACATCTGAAGGCATCAAAACCAACGTCACACTCTGCTTCTCAGCAACCCAAGCACTCCTTGCCGCCAAAGCCGGCGCCACCTTCGTATCCCCTTTCATCGGTCGCATTGATGATATGGGTTACGACGGCATGCAACTCATTCGCGAAATCCGTCAGATCTATGACAACTATCCAGCGCTCCACACCGAAATCTTGGCCGCATCCATTCGCACTGTCGGTCACGTCCGTGATGCAGCACTCGCCGGCGCCGACGTTTCTACTGTTCCGCCCTCAGTCCTCAAAACCCTGGCGCAGCATCCGTTGACCGAAAAGGGTCTGGCGCAGTTCACTGCCGATTGGGCCAAAACCGGTCAAAAAATCGTCTGACCTGCCCACTCAACTATCCCAAGCGAATAAGGGGAACGGCGGCGGCTGCGAGTAACACAGCCGCGAGTCGTTCCCGCGTGATCGACTCGCGCAGCCAAACCACCGCAATAATAATGGCGAACACCGCGCTCGTGTCGCGCAACGCCGCCGCAGGCGCAACCGGCGCATTCTTCCATACCCAGATAATCAGCAGATACGACATCATCGCCACGACAGCGCACGGCAACCCAACAATCCAATTCCGCTTGATAATCGCCAATGGCGAACCGATATGCCGCTGCCGCCAAGCCATCGCCAGCGCATTGGAAACAGCCAGCACCAGACCATAAGCAATCGCTGAATCGGCCAACCGCACGCCATTTGAATCGCAAAGCACAAACCCCGCGCCACCAAGCCCTGCGATTACAGTCCAAAACAACGCCTTCAAGGGAAACCCGCGATCAGCGCGTGCACCCAGCGCCAGCACAACAAATGACGTCGCAATCAACAACACGCCTGCAATCGCAAACGACCCGATGCGCTCGCCAATAAATAGCGCCGACAACGGCACCACCGCCAAAACCGAAACACCACGCGAAACCGGATAAACAATCCCAAAACTACCCGTTTCATAACCGCGTAATTGCGCATGAACCGCAATCATGCTGAACCCAGTCGATCCTGCGATCCAAGGCCAGCTTGCCACGTCAGGAAAACCAAAATACGCAAACCCCGGCAGAGAAATGATCGCACTCAACATCATCTGCGCCGACATCGCTTCGGTCGGATGTGCACGCGACTTGATAGCCGCATTCCAACTGGCATGCAGGACAGCGCTCAGCAATGCTGCGGCAACATAGATCGCGTCCATGACAACTCAGGGTGATGCATCGCGCAGAACAACCGCGCAGCCAATGTACTTATAGCCCATGTACTACTAGCATTCGGAGCTTCGCGCCCCTGCAGACCGCGCAGCACAGCACACCCAAAACAAGCTTTGACCGCCGCCACATGGATCGCCCACACTCCGGTCAACCAGCTGAGGTCTCAATGGCACATCTCTTAGACGGTCACATCGCGGTCATCACTGGCGCAGGATCCGGAATCGGCCGCGCCATAGCACTGGGGTATGCCCGCGAAGGCGCCAGAATCGCTGCCGTCGATTCAAACCTCGCGGCCGCGATGGAGACGACACGCGCGATCACCACAGCAGGCGGCAACGCCTCAGGCTTCGAACTCGACGTCACCGACCGCACCCTCTGCAACGCCGCCGCCAAGAAAATCGCGTCAAGCATTGGCACAGCATCAATTCTGGTCAACAACGCCGGCATCACACGTCGCAACCCATTCACATCCTCGTCGGAGGTTGCAAGCAAGGATTGGGATGACATCCTGAGCGTCAACCTCGATGGAGTTTTCAACGTAACCCACGCCTTCGTCGATCAACTGCGGGCAACCAAAGGCCGCATCGTCAATATCGCCTCGGTACAGGCATTTGTTCACGTCCGCACACCAAGCTCCGCTGCTTATACGGCCTCCAAACACGGCGTCTTGGGCTTGACCCGCGCACTCGCCATGGAACTCGGCAAAGACGGCATCCGCGTCAACGCCATCGGCCCCGGCCTCATCGAAACACCGCTCAACGAAAAAGCACGCGCCAATTTCCCCGAAATTATCAAAACATTTATCGACCACACCCCATTGGGTCGCGCTGGAGGAGTCGAAGATATTGTCGGACCTGCTATTTTTCTTGCCTCTGACATGTCAGCCTACGTCAACGGCACCTGCCTTATGGTCGACGGCGGCTACTGCAGCATCTAACGTCAGAATGAATTGCTCCATTTTTACGCATTTGCCCAT
>JABFRJ010000043.1 GCA_013141255.1 Hyphomicrobiaceae bacterium | reverse complement strand
CGTGAGTGTCGAGAGGAAAGAAGCCGCGCCCATACCCGTAAAGCCCCGGCCTTGGCGGAGCCCTCAACCACCGATGCAAAGTCGTTTCATCCACGCTTAAAATGGTCGCGACAGTCGCAAGGCCACCCAAACGAATGACAATGGACCGGCCTGGGTCGAGAGGAGGGTTTGGCGTACTCATGACGCAACCCTTGCATAAGATGCAAGATTTGACAAGGCGACCTTGCAAAATTGAGTAAGTCAACTTGCGGCTATCTTGCGCAAAAAAATCATCGGAGGTACTGCTTATTCCAGGCCAATTCGGGCATCCTCAGTCCCAAACACAAGGGGATTAATGATGCACCGCGATTGGCTCAAAGCTGGATTAACGCGTCCGGGAAAATCACAAGTCGGCCTTTCGCGGCACCTGAAAGTTTCCGAAGCAAAGGTTAGCCGGTGGGTCAACGGGCAAACGAGAATGCGGGCAGACGACCTTAACCGTATTGCGGAATATTTAGGGACCACTCTACCCCGCGTTGAGCTGGGCGCTATGGTCTCTGTGGTGTCTATACCTGTTCAGGGCGTGGTCCAGGTTGGGTTTTGGCGGGAAGAGCAGGAGGCAAATTTGGCATCTAAGGCCCTGCAAATTGCAGAAACTCCAGCCATCAAGGATATGGATGTTTATGCGCTTGAAGTTCGATCTAGCGAGAGCACTGAGGATCATCATGTAGTGTGCGCGAAGGTTGAAACCATTGGTCGTCCTGTTCGGGACGGAGACCGAATACACTGGCGCGAAACCCACGGCACAGCGAAGACCTTGTTTCAGGATCGGATCGGTATTGTCACTCATCGAGGCAGTGCTCTTTATGTCACCCCTATAGATCAGGACGGGGCCGCAGCCATTCTTCTGTCAGCAATCTCGGTTCGAGGCGTCATTCGCATGGATACACACACTTACAAGCTGTAATCCACAGACCTTGCAATTGTTGCAATAATATCTTGCACATTATGCAAGTTCATGTCACCCTTTAGCCTCAATATCTGGCGAGGGTGTTATGTCTCAGAGTGCAACCGATCCTTGGGATTGGTATAAATCAACCATGGCGGGGCAAAAGCCGCCCGTGCATGACGGACAGCCGCAATGCGGCTTCTTCCGCAAGAAACTTGCATCCAAGGGGATAACGGTCGCGGCGGCTATTTGGCTCGATGATGCTGGCCAGCTTGTTTGCCGTATTGGCTCGGATGACACGCTCAACGCTCACAAAGAGTGGGCATGGTTGGCGCGGCACGCCATCCCAGAAGCCGACGCTCATTATTGGTTTGAGCATGGGGATTGGCAGGGTAAACGCGCAACAGAGGCTCCGCCATCCCCCACCCCTTTAGACGCTGGTGCCGGTGGCGAGACCTCGCCAAAACCGGTGTTGATGCCATCCACCACAGAGGCGCTATCGGCACCAGCGCCCATTGGGGACAATACAGGTACGGCGCCGCCGTCCGAGGAAGATGTGACACTTGAGCAAATGCAAGGTGCCATCGAAGGCGCGGCGCTATGGCTCAAGGCAACCAAGATCGACACCGAGGATGCAGCCAATAACGCAGCCAATCGAGTTGGCCGACTGCGGGAATTGATTGGTAAAATTCGCCGCTACCACACCACAGAAAAGGCTCCCATCACTGAGGCAGGGCGAAAGCTCGACGCTCGATATTTGCGGCCCATTGATCGCGCTGATGATGCTGTGAAGACGTTACTTGGAGCCTTGACCGCATGGCAGCGGGTCGAGCAGGCGAGGCGTGACAAGCTCATCGCTCAACAGCGAGCCGAGCAAGAGGCCGCAGAAGCGAAGCGACAGGCCGACATTATTGCCGCTGAAAAGGCCGCAGCAAAGGGCAAATCTGCCCCACCTATTGATGTGCCTTTGCCGCTGCCAGCGGCACCGAAGCTCGAAGAAAAGGTGCGGATTGGCGGCGCGACTGGCAAGCGCATTTCGCTCCGGACGGTCACGGTTGTCGATGTGACCGATCACGCGAAGGCTCTCAAGCACTTTGCGAAACACCCTGACATTATCGCTCTGGTCGAGAAGTTGGCGCGAAGCGCTGTTCTCGCAGGCACAACGATTCCCGGCACAACAAAGCGGGAAGAAAGCAGCGCCGCGTGACATTTCGCGAACCGCTGAGACTGAAAACAGAGAGGCACATATCCAATGACAAAATTCGTAAAAGCAACGCTTGTCGGGACGGATGAAGATGGCGAGCCCGCGGCTGATCTTTCAGTGCAAGTCAACGTCGAACAGATTGCGATCATCTACCCGGCTGACGAGGGCGGATCACAAGTGATGTTTGCAGGTGGTGCCGGAGAAGATGGCATCGAGCATGAATTTCGTGAACCGGTCTCGCATTTCACGGAGGCGTCAGCATGAGTACGGTGCGCACACAATCGCGCACCGAGGCACCCGTGGCACCAGTTGCCACGGGGACGCCGCTGCCGGCGATTTCAGAAATTATCACGCTTGCCCCTGGCGTCTCAGTTCGCGCCGACGAAATTACGGCTCTGCTTCCAAACCATGTGCCGCTGCAAAAATTTCTCGCCGTCGCGTCAGTTGCTATTCAGAACAACTCGACGCTGTTGAAAGTGTCGCCTGTTGTTTTGGTTCGCGAGTTCTCAAAGGCAGCCATCGACGGGCTCATACCTGATGGACGGGAAGCCGTTATCAATGCCTACCTTGAAAGCTACAAAGACGAAAAAGACGCTTGGCAAAAGCGGTGGACGTGCTCGTTTATCCCCATGCTCTACGGCATCCGCAAGAGGGCTCAAGAGTTAGCTGGGATCATCATTGATGCGCAAGTTGTGCATGCCAAAGATAGCTTCGACTGGCAACAAGGGACGCATCCCGTCATCATCCACCGTCCATGCCAAGACAAGGATCCGGGACCGATGCGGTTCGCCTATGCGGTCTTCAAGCGTGGCAACGAAATTTTGCATCAAGAAGTGCTGCGGGAAAACGATATTGCTGCCATTAAAAGCACGGTGAAAGCGTCAAACGGACTGATGTGGAAGACGTTTGAAGGGGAAGCGTGGAAGCGGTCTGCCGTCAAACGGGGAGCCAAAACCGTTCCGGCTGTGCCGAGCGAACTCAGCGTCATCCTAGATCGCTCCAACGTCGAACATGATTTGACGGGGCAGCACGAAAAACTCACAGCAGAGCCAAAGTTGCCACCACGATTGGCTGTGCCACAAGCGCCACAGCCGAAATTGCCGCCGCGCGTCACGACCGATGCACCCACGACTATCGTGACCGATGTTGACGCTGAACCCACTGACCGCAACGAAGTGTTCTTGGTTGAGTTGGGTAAGAGGTTAGGGTCGGCAAAATCACTGCCCGAACTCAACGAGAAATGGAACCGCAACGAAACGACGGTTGAGCAGAAATTACCTGCGGACCACAAAAAACGCGCCTACGAAATTTACGATGAGCATGAGGCCCGCATCATCAAGGCTAAGGATGGTTCGGCATGAGGCGCATGCTCGCAACGACCGATATTGCCGGATTGAAAGGGTGGCTGCAAAACAGCGGCATCGAAATACTCGACAGCAACAATCCCTATGAAGTTTTGAGGTACAAATTCGGCGACAGTATCGTCTCTGTTTTTGTCAACAAACGGGGATCGCTGACGTGGATTTCTCCTGCGCAACAGCATTACCACGATTATCGGGCGGGGCAACCCGCACCTGTTGTTCGCGCTCGACGGCTCAACAGAGGTGAGCGGCAGTATCTTTTGAACGTGTTGCTCGCGCGGGATGGGGACAACTGCTTCTTTTGTGGCTTCCGCATGATTGAGCGGATCACTGAGGCTGACGATCAGATGACCATTGAACACCTCGTTCCTCGGTCACAAGTGGGACATGACCGGGCAGAAAATTGCTGCCTCGCGCACAGCGCTTGCAACTCATTCATGGGAGATCGGTCGCTCGTTGAAAAACTCAAGTTGCGGGACGATCTTGGGGAGCACTTTGTTCGCGAGACGCACCTGCGGGACATTCATTTTATCGATGTCGTCAGGTTCCTGCGTACACTTCAACCTGCAAGGAAAGCCGCAGATGACCAAGTCCAGAGCAAAGAAAGCGTCAGCGCCACTGCCGCCGACAAAGACCCCAGCCGAGACAAATGGATTGACGATCAGCGAATACGCCATCGAGAAAGCCGCACCCCGCAAAGCAGTCTTGAGGTCGGTGCGGCTCGGGTATCTC
>JABFRJ010000531.1 GCA_013141255.1 Hyphomicrobiaceae bacterium | reverse complement strand
AATCAACTGCCCAATGGCGCGAATGTCGCGTTCGATGTCGGCGGCAGAGATTTCGTCGATGTTGTCAATGGTTGAGAGTTCGCGTGCCATGCGCGCTTCAAGGGTGACGAGCTTGTTGTCGATGGCGGTTGAGAGCCGCGTGATGACGGCTTTGCGATTAGCTGACGTTGGGGCTTTGCGAGCTGCGTGGTTGCGCCGGGAAACGGGGGACGACTGCGGGGACGTTGAGACCGTCGTGGGCTGGGGGAGTGTTTCCCTAACAGGCTCTTGGACAGGTTCTTGGTCAGTTGTGGCGGCAAATTTGGCGGCGGCACGTTGAGCGGCGCCAGCCTTGAGCATCGCTGTTACACCTGAGCGCGTCGTCCACCGTTCTGCTTCCCGCCGTTTGCGGAAGTCGGCTTCAGATACGTTGTATGTCGCTTGAAGGTCCTTAACTGTGATCGATGTGTGTTCGTAGGCGTGGCGAATTTCCTCCCAGACTTTGTCGTCTGGCATCACTGGCACTCCATAAGGGTAAACGGTTCCGACCGCTTCGAACTGTGGATTTGGTCTTGGACCAAATCTCAGTGCAGCGGTTGGCTTAGGTCGCGTGGATTAAGCTAGAGGTGGGGCTTGGGGCGAGGTAGTCGCAGCCCGAAGATTGGGTCCGTGCGGTCGATCACCTGGCAGAAATCGATGCGCAGGCTACGATAAATGTGAGGGGCCTGTTCGACGCACTCTTCGGGTTATAGCAGAACTATAGCACAGAAAGAGGAGGCGGGGATAACTAGGAGATTACCTAGTCGGTCCTCACGTGTGCTGTTCGACGCGCTGTGCGCGTCGGCACACTGCTGAGTTCCTTGTCGCATGCGCGACGGGCGGGGCGATAAGGTGCGTCCTTGGGTTGGGGCGCAGATGCACAGAATTTGTGATCATTAATCAGGGAGGACGAGGACGTCGCGGCGTTTTGCTGTGGATTTTGAGCGTTTTGTGCGACGCTGTGGTTGCACATTCTCTTCGTCGTGTTCAGCTTCGATTTGCGCGAGCTGTTCGTCGAGTGTTTGTGTCGCTGCATCGTCCCAACGTGCGTAGCGGACGCCGGGGAAGATGATCACTTCACATTGGACTGCTGATTGCTGAGCGACTGCACGAGCGATTTGAGTGTCATGTTTAAATTGAAGTATTTGAGCCATGGCCGTTTCCCTGCCTGCCATCCGTGGTTTGCGATCCGATGGACTGATTTCCAGGAGCGCGAAAGACGCGAAGCACATGACGCAAGTTGAGACTATTGCGCGTTAATAATTCGTAAAGACGTCAACGATCTTGGTTGGGTGTGACAAACCAATCGTCCAATCCGTGCTGGCCGTCGCGCGATTCAATTTCTACGACCCAAATGTCGGGGTCGAAATCGCGGTGACGGTTCACTAACGCGTCGACCTCTGATTCGATCAGTGTTCCGGGTTTGTGGTCACGCACAAAGCGGCGCTCGTCGTCGCCGTCTGCATCGCGATCAAGTGACGGTGGGGCTGGGCCAAATAGCGTGGCTGAACCGTCTAGGCGATTGAGCTTCACGTAGATAATACCGTTGTCGTCGTCACCATGATGGAGCACGGCCGCAAAAGCGCCGAGCGACCGGACACGGCGAAGGTAGGCTTTGATCCAGAACTCGGTTTTCAAGCGCATGATGGGCCTTAGCTCGTCGCGGCCGAATGATGAAGAGCGAGGAGCGTAGCATTTTTCTTTTTTACTGTGTCAGTGACACAAAAGATGCAGAGGCACTGGCGTGGATGAAATCCGGAAACGTCAGCGGACGACTTGCACTTTGGCGACAGCGACAGCGCGGGCGAGGCGGGCAAAGACTTCAGCAGAAATGCGGCCTTTGGAGGCGAGGCCCTCATCAATTTCGAAAGATTTGATCGCGCGTTGCGTCTCTTCGCCGAAACGACCATCGACGCGACCTATGTCGTAGCCAAGGGAGACGAGAGATTGCTGTACAGTGCGAATTAAGGCTTCGGCGCGGGCGGTTTTTACGCGGCCTGCTGGTTCGGCAGGTTCATTGTTGGAACTGCTGCCTAATAGGAGGCGCTTCAAGATTGCGTCGGTGGCTTCGGCGGCAAAGGATAGATTGTGGTCGAACTCGAAGGCGAGGATGGCGGCGCGAGTCGCAAGGCCGGGAACGCCATCGGTTGCAAGAGGGCCGTAGCCGCGTGCGTTCAATTCGCGTTGGACAGCCGAGATGGTTGTGGCGTCGCCTTCGGCGTCGGGTGCATCTGGTAAAGTGTCGGCGCCAATTGGGACAGCGCCTGCAGAGGGTGGGCTGCTCCATGAGTCGGGCTTGAACTTGGCGAACCGCTTGGCGGTTTCGTCTGATGGCGCATTTGCGGCTGTGGGTAGCGGAGGCGGCAAACGGTTTTGTGACTGAACTTGCACCGCGCGCGGCACGGCAGATGGTTTGTTTTTTTCGACCGCGCTCTTGGTCGAAACTGGCATGGCTGCAGTACCGACGACGGCAGTCGATGCTGTAGCTGGCAAAGGAGCAGTGGACGGCGCGATCTGAGTGCGCAGTGCCGCGTCGGACGCGCTTAGTTCTAGTCGACGCTTGCGCTCCGCCTCGGCCTCTTTCTGAGCCCGTTCGGCGGCAACACGTCCTGCCGGGGTCGTCGATGGCCCGGATTGGAAATAAAGGGCGTTCAATGCGGCGGCTGCGCAAAACATAAAAAATACGACGAAGAGGATGCGGGTACTGCGAATGGTCATGCTTCCCCTCCTCTGGGTCAATGGCATTGCTGCTGTTATCGACTGCGGACGGTAAATGAATTCTTAATGTCTGCGCTTGCTTGGCGAGTCGGGCTTTAAGTCAGTCGGCTTAATTTTGTTGGGCCAAGTCGGTTGGGCCAAGTCGAAAGCAATGATGACTGGAAAACGTAAAATGCAGATAAAGTTTGCATCAAAGTTTAGTGCACGCGCTTGGTGTAATATTCATCATTACAGCGTAGGGTGAGCCATCTGAAGTTGTAAGTCAGGTCACCTTTATGTTGTTCATTCGCACCGCGTTCGTCATTGGAGCCGTGATCTTGGTCCTACCGACCGAAGAGAAGGCACAGGCGCGCTTCATGGATACGGCGTTTGCTGCGGCCCAACACGTCGGTTCAACTTGTGAGCGGCAACCGGAGCTGTGCGCGAAGGCTGGGGTTTACTGGGGTGTTTTTAAGCAGAAGGCTGAATTCGGCGGACGCCTGGCATTGGACCTCGTGAAAGAACGCGCGTTTGGTATGATGAGCGACAAAAGCGGCGAGCGAGGCCAACCATCGGCTAATGGGGTTTCAGTTCCGGCGGTATCGCGGGGCACATTGACCGGCAAAGATATCGAGCCGGGCTGGCGCGGCAAAGTGCAGCGGACAGGGGCTTGAATCTGGCCGCCCTGCTTGTCGGCGGTGATGCTGGTCTTGCGTCGTCACTCATCCTCAGCCACATCTCAATGCTAGACAAGGCGGGCACCTGATGTGTCGGCCGTCACCGATGTGTGGGCTATGGCATTTGAAGATCTGCGCGCTGATTTTGATCTTCTCGATGAATGGGAAGACAAGTACCGCTACGTGATGGATCTTGGCAAAGCGCTGCCGGAGTTGCCGCAGGAGTTGCGGACCGAGCAGACCAAGGTGCGGGGCTGTGCGAGCCAAGTCTGGTTGGTGAGCCGCGTGACTGGGCGGGCGGACGACGGATCGCCGGTGCTGCATTTTGACGGCGATAGCGACGCGCATCTGGTCAAAGGCTTGGTCGCAATCTTGCTCAGTCTGGTGCAGGACAAGTCCGCGCGGGAGGTCCTGCAGGTTGACGCGGCGGCAGCGTTTGCAGTGCTTGGTCTCAAAGAACATCTGACGCCTCAACGCTCGAATGGGCTGGCGTCGATGATTGGGCGCATTCGACAGGATGCGAGCGAGGCGCTGAGGGGTCGGTGATGCGGGCGGGAAAATGGTGATGCGGGAAGTCATGAGTGCGGATGTAGAAAGTGCGGCCACCGCGCATGCGGACGAAATGTCGAAAGCGCCGAAGGCGGTCGCGTCGCTGATGAAATCGCTGGACAAATCCCATGAGGCACGCACGCCTGCTGAGCAGGCCGCGGCCGCATGAAAAAGCGCTATCTCATTCCTTTGCTATTGTTTGGGCTCGTAGTTGCGCGAGTGGCATGGGTGTCGCGGCCGGAGCCGGGCGACCATGCAGAGTTGACCGACACGTGCGAATACAAGGGCTT
>JABFRJ010000481.1 GCA_013141255.1 Hyphomicrobiaceae bacterium | reverse complement strand
CGCCCTTCTAGCGCAGCCCGTCTCTGGGCACCTTTGGCACGCTTCATCGGTCGAGAAGAAGCCCTTGGCCGCCTCGCAACCCGGCGCGGTCACGTATGGCACTTCGCCTATGAGTTCATCCGCTTCGGCCTCAAACAAGCCTGGGCCTGCCTATTCGGCGGCGTGATGCTGACGCTCATCGTGCTCACCTATTTAGCCTACCCCAAAGGCGCAGCACTCACGCGATACGACTTTCTCGTCCTCGCCGCCGTCTCACTCCAAGGCCTCATGCTCTGGCTCAAACTGGAGACCTGGGAAGAAGCGCGCGTGATCTTCATTTTCCACGTTGTCGGCACCGTGATGGAAATCTTCAAGACGTCTGTCGGCTCTTGGGCCTACCCAGAAGCAAGCCTATTGAAAATCGGCGGCGTCCCCCTCTTCACCGGCTTTATGTATGCAGCTGTTGGCAGCTACATGGCCCGCTGCTGGAGACTTTTTCACTTCGAATTCACGCGCCATCCACCACTCTGGGCCCTCGGACTTCTGTCACTCGCCATCTACATCAACTTCTTCACCCACCACTACGTCTGGGATATCCGACCGCTGCTCTTCCTTGTAGCTGTCGCGCTATTCGGTCCATGCACCATTCATTACAAAATCTGGCGCGACCATCGCCGTATGCCACTTCTGTTGGGCCTCATCCTCGTCGCGCTCTTCATCTGGTTCGCCGAAAATCTCGGCACCTTCGCGAGCGCCTGGATCTACCCACATCAAAGGGCGGGCTGGTCGCCGGTCCACATATCAAAACTCAGCGCCTGGTTCCTGCTCATGATCCTGAGCTACACCATGGTCGCGGCATTGCATGGTGTGCGATCACATGTCATCCCGTGTCTGCACAGCAGGACGAAGTCCTGCTGTGCAGACACGGGACCCTCTATCAACATATAACCGCGGCAACATCCCCGCCGCCACTCACAAGGTCCCGTGTTAGCAGCGCACCACTGCGTGATGCACCGCACACGGGATGACAGTTTTAAAAAAATAGTTGTCATCCCGGATGCGTCGCAGCATGGAGCGCCAGCGCAATGACGCGATGCTGGTCCGGGACCTTCCAACAATTGGAACCCGCTCCAACATTCCCCCCGCCACTCACAACGTCCCCTGTTAGCAGCGCACCACTGCGTGATGCACCGCACACGGGATGACAGAGTACTTAGACTCCCGCCACGTTCAACCCAACCACTTTGTGCGTATCAATCAGCCCCTGCACAAAGCCGCTGGCCTTGACCTCAGCCGAAAACGCTTCAAGCCAAGGTGCTGCAGCAGAATTCTTCCGCGACGTTCCAATCGCCTGTTGCACCGCCGAGAACTGCCCATCCAAGATACGCGCGCCCGGCATCCGCTTCACTTCCGACATCAACTTAGGCTTCAACCCGCCCAGCGCATCAAGTTTATCGGCCACAAACTTATCGAACGAATTATCGAGCGTTTCAGTCCACACAATCGTCGCATGTTTGATATTGCGTTCAAGCCAAAGCCCGTAAGCCGTCCGCGCCGTGCACGCAATTTTGATGCCCGGTTTATCAACGTCAGCAATCACCTTCAGCGGCGATCCCGGCGGCACCACGTATGTCGATTGGATCTCGACGTAGGCCTTGGTGAAAAAAATCTTCTCCGCCCGCTGCGGCTCCGCACCAATCAAACCAATATCCCACGTATCGGTATCGACCTTGTCTGCCAACGGACCCGGCTGCGGAAACGGCACGTATGTGACGCCAACGCCGAGCCGACGCGCAATCTCCGCACCCATGTCAGGCGCCACACCCTGCGGATCGCCATTCGCCGCTTTGCCCGTCACCAGCAGAAAATTCGACAGATTGATACCGACGCGCAGCACGCCGGTCGGAGCCAATTCTTTGACGATCATCGCAACCATTATAAACGCCTTATCCCAGGAAAGCCGAAGTCAGATTTACCCGACATCTAGCACGCCAAGTCTGTGACCGCCGCCCGTCAATCGCTCAACCGCCGTGCAATTATCGCAACGCCGACCACCCATAACCTGCTGCGGATTTACCGCGCCTGCCCCGGCGTGCACGGCTGCACGTCTAGGAACTTGATCTCCTTGAGATCGCCCTGAATGACAAACTCACCGTAATCAATCGCAAGCTTGCGCGAAACGCCGTTCTCAAAGAACACAAACGACAGCTCATACACCGGCACGGAATCTTCCTTCTCCTTGCCGAGCTCAAAATAGCTAATCGAAATCGGCCACGCCGGGATCTGATCAAGCGTTTCAGCGCCCTTCACCACCGGCAGCTTTTGATTGCCACCCTTCGGGATCGCCTTCCCTATCGACGACACCGTGTCGTAAACTTTGTCACCCTGCTCCGAGCCATCGTAGAGATCGAGCCGCAGCTTTGTTGTGCCCGCCTTCGCCGCCTCCAAAACCGCGATGGAATGCTGCACCGGAAACGCCGTCTGCCCCTTTAGCGCCTGCGATTTCTTCACTGGCTTCGTCAAATCAACCTTGACCTCGGCACCGGACGCCGCCCGCGACGCGTCACCCGCCGTATGCTCAGCTGGCTTGTTATCGCGGATCGTTGACGTGTTGAACTTGAACTTCGCCGCCACCGCATCTTCCCACGTCGACGAGCGCAAATCCGAAACAGTTGTAGAACCCTGCTGCGTCGACATCCGCGTCACAAACCGCATGTTTTGCGTGTAGCCCTCGCACGCCGAACCGGTCAGCTCATAAACCATCCGCCCTTCAATGGATGACACGCCCGATCCCGTCCGCGATTCCCCGAGTTTCAGGTCGTACACCGCCCGATGCGGCGCCAAAACCGTCGCGGCCGTTGCGCTGGTGGCAAAGGTTGCACCCACCGCCAAAGCCAGCCCAACCGACGCCTTCGTCACTGTTCCCGCCATCACAAGCCAGACCTTCCCGGTTTCGTTTGAAGCAATTGTGTTAAGCCTCATCGCCTCAGCTTGGCAACAGCAAGGCGAAAAACCTCCCTCAACGGCCTAAAACTGAGGCAAACGCCCGCCTCCCCCTGCTTTTGGCCGAGGTTAGGCCTCTTGCCCCACACGCAGCCCGACGCTACACCGGGCACAAGTCTTACCAGGCGCCGCGGCACCCCGCACGACCGCGCGCCTGTGTCCCCGTCGTGCGCGCTCAGGGCCAACCCTCAGGATTCCCCTCATGCAGAAGATCAAAGTTTCAGGCACCGTCGTTGAAATGGACGGCGACGAGATGACCCGCATCATCTGGGACCTCATCAAGAAGAAGTTGATCCACCCCTACCTCGACATCAACCTGGAATATTATGACCTCGGCGTCGAATACCGCGACAAAACCAACGACCAGGTCACCATTGACGCAGCCAACGCCACCAAGAAGCACGGCGTCGCCGTCAAGTGTGCGACCATCACACCCGACGAGGGCCGCGTCAAAGAATTCGGCCTCAAGGAAATGTGGAAATCGCCCAACGGCACCATCCGCAACATCCTCGACGGCTGCATCTTCCGCGAACCCATCATCTGCAAAAACATTCCCCGCCTCGTCCCCGGTTGGACCAAGCCCGTGATCATCGGCCGCCACGCTTTCGGCGACCAATACCGCGCCACCGACTTCAAGTTCCCCACCGCAGGCACGCTGACCATCAAGTTCGTCGGCACCGACGGCAAGACCATTGAACGGGAAGTCTTCAAGGCTCCCGGCAGCGGCGTCGCCATGGCGATGTATAACCTCGACGACTCGATCAGCTCGTTCGCACGCGCGACGTTCAACTATGGCCTGGCGCGCAAACTGCCTGTCTACCTGTCGACCAAGAACACCATCTTGAAGCAATACGACGGCCGCTTCATGGAATTGTTCCAGCAGATCTTCGACGCCGAGTTCAAGGCCGATTACGACAAGCACAAGCTGACCTATGAGCACCGCCTGATCGACGACATGGTCGCGGCTTGCCTTAAGTGGTCCGGCGGTTACATCTGGGCTTGCAAAAACTACGACGGCGACGTGCAGTCCGATACAGTGGCGCAAGGCTACGGCTCGCTCGGCCTCATGACCTCAGTGCTGATCACACCAGACGGCAAGACAGTGGAAGCCGAAGCCGCCCACGGCACCGTCACGCGTCATTACCGCGAACACCAGAAGGGCAAAGAAACCTCGACCAACTCGATGGCCTCGATCTTCGCCTGGACGCGCGGCCTCGCTCATCGCGGCAAGCTCGACAACAACCCAGCCCTGATCAAGTTCGCT
>JABFRJ010000067.1 GCA_013141255.1 Hyphomicrobiaceae bacterium | reverse complement strand
AGGGGTTTGTCGCTCCGCGAGGGCCTCAAGGCCGGCGAGAACTGAGGCTTGGCGGGTTGCGCCGCCGTTAATTGGGGCGAGTAGCTTGGCGATTGGTAGTTTTGCGACGGTTTCTGAATAGGTCGCAATGTCGTCGGGATGGATGACGACTTGGACCACCGCGACGCTGGGATGGCTCAGGAAGGCGCTGCAGGCGCGGGCAAGGACGGGTTGGTCGCCGAGCCGCGCATACTGCTTAGCCGGTGCCGCGCCCGAGAACCCGGCGGCGGCACGCGTTCCGCGACCGGCGGCAACAATGAGGGCTGCAACTGTCATAAACATCACGTCCGAGATTAAGTGAGGTCTTAACGCCCCATACTTTTCACTTGCTTGTGCGGCGCAGCATTGTTAGTTTGCTCAAAACAAAGGCAAGCATGTGGCTTGTCTAATATTTAGGCAAACAGGATGTCTGGCGCTACTTCAACTCCAGCCGTGCCATCAAGCGAGCCCTCTAGGCAAGTGGGCGCGTGCGTCCGTCTGCGATCTGGGTTTCGGATTGGCAGCATCGAGCCTGCGAACCCGGTCGTGCTCGCGCCGATGTCAGGCGTGTCGGACCTGCCGTTTCGACGGCTGGCCGCACGCATGGGCGCTGGATTGGTCGTCTCTGAAATGGTGGCTAGTCGTGAATTGGCGGCTGAGCGCCGTGACGTGGTGCGCAAGGCGGCAGGACGCGAACTAGACCCCTTTGTCATTCAGTTGGTCGGGCACGATCCGGACTGGATGAGGGAAGGTGCGCGGATTGCAGAGGGTCTTGGCGCGAAAATTATTGATATCAATATGGGGTGTCCGTCACGCGAGGTCACCGGTCGGTTGTCGGGGTCGGCGCTGATGCGCGATCTCGACCATGCGGAGAAGATTATCACAGCCGTGATCGCGGCGGTGCGAGTGCCGGTAACGCTGAAGATGCGGCTTGGCTGGGACGGTACATCGTTGAATGCGCCACATCTCGCGCGACGAGCCGAAGCGGCTGGCGTCAAGCTGCTGACGGTGCATGGCAGGACGCGATGCCAGTTTTTCAAAGGTGTCGCGGATTGGTCGCAGGTGAAGGCGGTGGTTGATGCCGTTGCTATCCCGGTTGTCGTCAACGGCGACATCACGAGCGCGGAAACTGCCCGCGAGGCGTTGGCGCAGTCGGGTGCTGCTGGCGTGATGATTGGGCGTGGAGCGTACGGCGCACCGTGGCTGCCGGGGCAGATTGCCGACGCGCTTGCTGGTCGACCGCTCGGCGTTGTTGCGATGAGTGAGCGGGCGTTGATTGCGTCAGAGCACATTGAGGAAATGCTGAGCCACTACGGCGCTGCTCTGGGCTTGAAGAACGCGCGCAAGCATGTCGGTTGGTATTTGGAGACGGCAGGAACGTCGGGGGACGAGCTTAAGGCTTGGCGGCGCGAGTTGTGCACGCAGGATGATCCGCGCGCGTTGCTCGCCGGGCTCAAAACTTTTTTTGCGACACGGGACGTAGGGGCTGCGGCATGAGCACGGGACACATGCGATCAGGTAAATCGAACGATGGCATGACGGCGGTTACAGCTGTTGCTGTGGGAACGTGGGGCGGCGTGGCAGTGGAGCATGATACACTGCTCGCGGCACTTCCGCATCCGATCATCGTGCTCGGCGATGGCAATCGCGTGGTTTATGCCAACGCGGCCGGGGAGCAGTTTTTCTCCATGAGCCAAGCACTGTTGCAACGCGAACACCTGGGTGAACTGGTGGGCACGAGTTCGCCGTTGACTGCGCTGGTTGAGCAGGTGCGCCGGACGGGTGCGACGGTCAACGAGTATGGAGTCGATATTTCGATGCCGCGCATGACGGCTACGCGACTTGTCGACGTCTACGGCGGCCCCCTGCCGGAGCAACCGGAGTTGGTGCTGGTTATGCTGCAGCAGCGTTCGATGGCGCAGATGATTGAGCGGCAATTTACACATCGTGCAGCGGCGCGATCAGTCTCAGGCTTGGCCGCAGTGTTGGCCCATGAGATCAAGAACCCATTGTCGGGCATACGTGGTGCGGCGCAGCTTTTGGAGCCAGCGCTCGGCGATGAAGACAGGATGCTGACACAGCTCATCTGCACGGAGACAGAGCGTATCCGCAACCTTGTCGATCGGATGGAAGTGTTTGGCGATGAGCGTCCGCTCGACAAAGCGCCTGTGAATATTCACGCGGTACTCGATCATGTGCACCGTTTGGCGGGCACGGGTTTCGCGCGCGGAATTCGGATTGTCGAGGATTATGATCCGTCGCTGCCAGCGATCCCAGCGCATCATGATAAGTTGGTGCAAGCGTTTCTCAATCTGATCAAAAACGCGGCTGAAGCGATTGAGGACATGCCGCGTGATACGGGACGGATTGTGCTGCGCACAGCCTTCCGGCCTGGTGTGCGCTTAGCGGTGCCGGGCGCGTCGACGCGGATCAGCTTGCCATTCATGGTCGAAATTGAAGACAACGGACCTGGTGTGCCCGATAGCCTCAAGGATCAGTTGTTCGATCCGTTTGTGACGACGAAACGTACAGGCACCGGGCTCGGGCTGGCGTTGGTGGCGAAGATCATTAGCGATCATGGTGGAATTATTGAGTGTGACAGTCAACCGAAGCGGACGATCTTCCGCATCTTGCTACCTGTGACCGAGCTTGGTCGCGGCGTGGTCTCGCCAGTTATCAAATCAAAGCAGAAAAGCGCATGAGCACTCGACCGAAGGAGCCGAACTGATGGCACGCGGGACCGTTTTAATTGCAGACGATGACACAGCGATACGCACTGTGCTGAACCAGGCGTTGGTGCGGGCGGGATATGCACCGCGTGTAACTGGCAACGCGGCGACGCTGTGGCGCTGGGTCAGCCAAGGCGAAGGCGATGTCGTTATCACTGATGTTGTGATGCCGGATGAGAATGCGTTCGATTTGATCCCGCGCATCAAACGCATTCGTCCGGATTTGCCGATCATCGTGATGAGCGCTCAGAATACGTTGATGACGGCATTGCAGGCGGCTGAAAAAGGAGCCTACGAGTATCTCCCAAAACCATTCGATTCGGCCGAGCTCGTGGGTGTGGTTGGGCGGGCGCTAGCGGAGCCCGGTCGCAAAGCTAAGGATGTGCAGGAGACGACGGAGAGCGAAGAGCTGCCGTTGATCGGACGTTCTCCAGCGATGCAGGAAATTTATCGCGTGCTGGCGCGACTAACACAAACCGATTTGACCGTGATGATCACGGGGGAAAGCGGCACAGGCAAAGAACTTGTCGCGCGCGTGCTGCACAACTTTGGTCGCCGTAAGCACGGACCTTTTGTAGCCATCAATATGGCGGCGATCCCGCGCGAGTTGATCGAAAGTGAATTATTTGGACACGAGAAGGGCGCGTTCACGGGCGCGCAGAGCCGATCGACGGGGCGGTTCGAGCAGGCGGAAGGTGGCACTCTATTCTTGGATGAGATCGGCGATATGCCGATGGAAGCGCAGACGCGTTTGCTGCGCGTGCTGCAAGAGGGTGAATACACGACCGTCGGTGGGCGCACGCCAATCAAAACTAACGTGCGGATCGTTGCGGCAACGCATCGTGAGCTCAAAACCCAGATTCAGCAGGGCTTGTTCCGTGAGGATTTGTATTACCGGTTGAACGTCGTGCCGATCCGATTGCCGCCACTGCGCGAGCGGCTAGATGATATTGGCGATTTGGCGCGGCATTTCTTAAGATCGGCGGCGAAAGAGGGGCTTGGGTCTAAGTCAATCGCCATGGCGGCGGTGGATCGCTTGAAGCGCCATAGCTGGCCGGGGAACGTGCGCGAGCTTGAGAATTTTGTGCGGCGTTTGGCGGCCCTGCGGTCTGAGGACACGCTTACTGCCGAACTTGTCGAAGGTGAACTTGAATCGATTATGCGGACGACGCAACCGGCATCCGGGCAGGCGCAACCTCAGGGATTGTCGGAGATGGTCGAGCGACATCTTGCCGATCATTTTGCAACGTATGGTCGTGAGTTACCGCCGGCAAATCTCTATGACCGGGTGCTGCATCAAGTCGAGCGCCCACTCTTGATCGCGGCGCTTGTCGCGACACGGGGCAATCAAATTCGGGCGGCGGACTTACTGTGGCTCAATCGCAATACGTTACGCAAGAAGATCCGTGATCTCGACATTCAGGTGTTCCGTGGAATGTCGGACTAGGTAAGCGTTCGCGTTGGTGGGCCCGCTATTTGACATCGGTGCTGCGGCGACC
>JABFRJ010000167.1 GCA_013141255.1 Hyphomicrobiaceae bacterium | reverse complement strand
TCTCTGAGATCAAGAGAATAGGGTCGAGCCATCAATGCTGGCCTCCGTTCCCAGCATATAGCTTGAATCAGATCCCAGCTGATTTGGGAATCCCCCGCGATTCCATTAAATGCGGAAAGACTCTAGCCTTTCCACACACTCGGGTCGACGAGGTGTTTTGGTTTTTTGCCGAGGCTGAGATCGACGATGGAGGTGAGTGCAGTGCGGGCGATGTCTTCAAAGCATTCGTCGGTCCAGCAGAGCGCGTGGGCGGTGATTAAGACGTTGTCCATCTTGAGCAGGGGATTGTCGGGCGCGATGGGCTCCTGCTCGGTGACGTCGAGGCCCGCGCCCATGATCTTGCCTGCCTGCAAATGGGTGATCAGCGCTTTCTCGTCAGTGATGGGGCCGCGCCCGACGTTGAGGAAATAGGCGCTCGGTTTCATCAGTGAGAGGCGCGCGGCGTTGATGAGGTGATGCGTCTCAGGCGTGAGTAGGCAGCAGACGACGACGTAGTCGGATACGGCCATGACGCGGTCGAGGGGGAGGAGTTCGGCGCCCTTGGTTTTTATGGCGGCGCTGTCGGCGTAGGGGTCGGCTGCAATGACGCGACCGAAGAATGGTTTGGCGAGGGTGATGATTTCCTGGCCGATGCTGCCCGCGCCGACGAGCCCCAACGTGCGGGTGGTGAGGCCCTGACCCATGTAATTCGTGCGGTCATTCCAGCGGCCCTGGCGGACGATGGTGTTTTTGTCGAGCAGGCGGCCGGCGAGGGCGAAGATGAGGGTGAGCGTGGCGACGGCGACGGGGCGTCTGACGGCTATGGGCGTGTTGGTGACGGCGATGCCCTGGGCGGTCATGGCGGGGACATCGACCGTGTCGAAGCCGACGCCGTTGCGGGCGATGATTTTGAGGCGGCAGTCTGCGCGGGCGACAGCTGCTGCGGGGACGCGGGGGAGGTTGACATGCAAGGCGTCGTAGCGGGCGGCGATGTCGGGAGTGATTTCGGCCAGGTCGTCGGGCAGCCATTCCCAGGAAATCGCCGGATTAGCCTTAAGGACGTCGAAGGCTTGGGGGGCGAAACAGGGGACGCCTGCACTGGTGAGCAGGTCGCGGGTGACGCCGATTTTGAAGGTCATGGAGGTGGTCCTCGCGGCTGGGCGGGCATTGCTTGCGGAATGGGCAGTTTTTGGTGCGGGTGGGCGGTGATGGGGCGGATTTGCCCTTGTTTTACCCTATTCGGGGCTTGTTCTCAGGCAAGTGTCATTGGTGCGGGGCTGATGCCTGCGGCGGTGTCTCAACAGATTTGTGAAGTGGGACAGTCAATCCCAATCTATCCCCGCACCCCTAAACCCGTGTTAGATTGTGTAGATGCAAAAGCGAACTGAGATTGGCGCTGGGTCGCCGCTTTCCGCAAAGCCCGGTGTAGACCGGTCGTTTGAGGGCAAGGTGCGGGCCGCGAAGGCGGCGCTGCTGGTGGAAGCGGCGTGGCCGCGTGTTTGGCTTCTGTTCGGGCTCGGGTTGCTGTTCCTCGGTTTGTCGATGGCGGACGGCTGGGCGTTGATGTCGGAGTGGACGCACAAGGCGGTGTTGGCGGCATTTGCGGTTGCTGCGTTGGCTGTTGTGGTGTCGGTCATACGTGTGCGGTGGCCGACGCGTGATGATGCGCTAACGCGCATGGAGCGGGTGTCGGGTGTACCGCATCGCCCGGCATCGGCTTACGAAGACAAATTTACGGCGGAGTCGGGCACTGATCCGGCGGCTGCGGCCATATGGGCGGCGCATCGCGATCGTCTCAAAGCGGCGCGTGATCGGCTTGATGTCGGCGATCCTAGCCCGCGGGCTGACAAGCGCGATCCGTTTGCGTTTCGTGCGCTGGCGATGCTGGGCGTGTTGGTATTGACCGTGTTCGCTGGAGACGCGGCGCGTGACCGGCTCGCAGGCGCATTTCGATTTGGTGCGCTCGCCAAAGCCGTTGATGCACGGCTTGATGCGTGGGTGACGCCGCCAGCTTATACGGGCAAGCCGCCGGTGATGCTTGCTGATGGTGCGCGCGGGCAAAAGGGTTGGACGCAAGCAGGTGATAAGGGCGCGGTCGAAGTTCCTGTGAACAGCACGATTGTTGTGCGGGCGAGTGGTGGCATAGGGGCGCTGTCGCTGGAGTTCAAACCGGACGGCGCGAAGGACGTTCAGCGCCTTGAACTGAAGGCCGGTGAGCCCGCGAACGATGTGCAGGAACTCAAGAGCGAGATTAAACAGGCTGGTGTCGTGCGTGTGCTCGGCGGTTCGAGCGAGTTGGTGTCGTGGAAGTTTACCGTCATTCCTGATCAATTGCCGAAGGTGACGTTCACGCGTGAGCCTGAGCGGTCGTTGCGCGGCTCGTTGCGTATCCCCTACAAAGTCGAAGACGATTATGGCGTGGCGTCGCTGGAAGGACGCATCGCGCGTTGGCGTCCGGGGGCTGACACTTCGGCATCGGCGTGGGCACGGGAGGAGATGCGTAAGAAGGGACCGCGCCCGCCGTTTGAGCGGCCACCGGCGCTCGTCGTCCAACTCAATCAATCCTACGGTAAAGACGTGTCGGGCGTTAGCTTGCATGAGCTCGGCGATCACCCTTGGGCGGGATTGCCTGTGACGCTGACTCTGGTTGCTAAGGATGTGGCGGGGCAGACGGGTAAGTCTGACACGATCCGCATGGTGCTGCCTGCGCGGCAATTCTCGAAGCCGCTAGCGAAGGCAGTGGTTGAGCAACGGCGCTGGCTAGTGGACGATGCGCGGATGCGTCCGGATGTGTTGAAGGCGCTTGAGGCGTTGACGATTGCGCCTGAAACCTTCACGCGCGACCTTAACGTCTATCTCGGGCTGCGCTCAGTTTATTGGCGACTTGCGCGCGATGGTAGTCGCGCTGCACGGAATACTTCGATCCAGCAGTTGTGGCAGATCGCTCTTCGCATTGAAGATGGGGCGCTGTCGGACGCAGAACGTGCGCTTAAAGCGGCGCAAGATAAACTGCAGAAGGCGTTGCAGGACGGGGCGACCGACGAAGAACTCAAGCAGCTTATGCAAGAGCTGCGCGAGGCGATGGCGAAGTTCATGGAAGAGCTGACCAAGCAGGCGGAAGGTCAACCGCCGATGGACATGCGCAACATGGATCCCAGTCAGACACTGTCGAGCCGCGATCTCGAACAGATGATGCAGAATCTGGAAAACATGGCGCGGTCGGGTAATCGCGATCAGGCACAGCAGATGTTGTCTGAACTGCGGGATTTGATGGATCGTTTGCAAAATGGTCGGATGGCCAACCAGCAGGGCCAGCAGCAAAACGGCCAAGGGCAACAGATGATGAATGAGCTGGGCGAGTTGCTCGGAAAGCAGCAGCAATTGCTCGATGATACCTTTAATGAGCAGCGACAACAGGGACAAGACGGACAAGAGGGCCAGCAAGGCCAACGCTGGCAACAAGGGCAGCGCGGGCAGCAGGGCCAAGGTCAGCAGGGCCAGGGTCAACAGGGCCAGGGTCAAAGCCGTCAAGGGCAGCGTGGCCAACCTGGGCAGGGTGGACAGCAGGGGCAACAAGGCCAAGGTCAGGGCGGCAACGGGCTTGGTGATCGTCAGCAAAGCTTGCGCGGTATGCTCGATAAGCTGCAGCAAGGCATGGGTGGTCTCGGTTTAGAGACGCCGCAGGAGTTTGGGCAAGCCGGTGAGGCGATGCGGCAAGCCGAGAGGTCTCTGCGGCAAGGTGATCTCGACGGTGCGTCAGATGCAGAAGCCCGTGCGCTTGATCAACTGCGCCAGGGCGCACGTGGACTTGCGCAGCAGATGCAACAACAACGTCAACGGCAGGCGGGCCAACAAAACGGTCAGGGTCCTGGTGGTTCGCCGCCTATTCTTGACCCGCTTGGACGGGCACCAAATTCAACCGACGGTGCTGATCCCGGCACCGGGGTTAAGGTTCCTGATCAGATCGACGTGCAGCGCGCGCGCGAGATTCTGGAGGAGTTGCGTCGTCGGCTTGGCGAACAAACGCGACCGACGCTGGAACTTGAATATCTCGAGCGGTTGCTGAAGCGGTTTTGAACTATGACGCAGAATTGCTGCGTTGCCACATGTGTTTGATATGCGTGACTGTGACAGCGGGTCAGCGTTTTAGATCTTCGCTCTGTAGTTGAATATGTTCCGCCGATTTGCGTAGTCTCCATCGCAGCAGCCGACTGCGGTTGCTGCGGCGCGGCTTTTTCATGCGCGAACACATGTGGAGGATCGTATGACACAAGA
>JABFRJ010000070.1 GCA_013141255.1 Hyphomicrobiaceae bacterium | reverse complement strand
CGAGAAAAATAGAGTTTGGTGGGTGCCGCAGGCGCTGGATGTTGAACGGCTCAAGGCTGCAGCACCACGCTTTCTGGGGCGGCATGACTTTACCACATTTCGTGCGGCGGGTTGCCAAGCGAAGTCGCCGATCAAGACGCTGGATCGGTTCGATGTGACGCAAGTGGGCGAGGAAATCCACATCTACGTCTCGGCGCAGTCGTTCATGCATCATCAGGTGCGATCGATGGTGGGGAGCTTGAAACTGGTGGGTGAGGGCAAGTGGAGCGCGGATGGTTTGTCGGCGGCGCTTGAGGCGAAAGATCGCTCGCGCTGCGGGCCGGTGACGCCGCCCTCTGGGCTATATCTCTTGCGGGTCGACTACGCAGAGTTGTTTTAAGACGACGTCGAAGTGCGGGCGACTGCATCAACATGCGAACATTGATCGAACGATCCGCATCTGCCGTGAAAGTGTTTCTATCCGATTGCCCCTGGTTGACGATGGTTTGAGCCGCCACACTTTGTGTCGACCGGCACAAGACCGGATTGGGTGGAGGACGATACGTGAAAGGCAGCAACGCCGCGTTTAACGAGGTCGTGACGCTCAAGCAAGCAAAGAAGCTCATTCAGTGCATGGCGCACGAGCAGAGCTTTCTGTTGCTGTCGGCGCCGGGCATCGGCAAATCCGAGATGGTGTATGAGGCGGCGCAAGAGGTGGGCTTGCCTTGTCGGTCTTTGCTTGGCACGCAGATCGCGCCCGAAGACGTAAGCGGGGTACCGCGTATTGTCGGGGAGCGCTCGGTGTTCTGTCCGCCACGCATTCTGCTGCCGGAGCGGCCCGAGCCGTTTTGCCTCTTCCTCGATGAATTGCCTGCTTGCGCACCCGACGTGCAAAAAGCATTTTATTCGCTGTTGCTTGAGCGGCGGCTTGGCGAGCACTCGCTGCCGAAGGGGACGTGGGTCGTCTCGGCGGGGAACCGGCTACAAGATCGAGCGCTGGTACGGGCGATGAGTTCGGCGCTGGTCAACCGCGTCACCATTCTGCAAATCCGACACGACGTCGATGAGTGGCTGGTGTGGGCGCAACGCAGCGGAATTCGTCGGGAGATTCGTAGTTTTATTGCGACGGTTCCGGATGCGCTGATGCGACCGGTGCCCGCTGATCCCGTTCCGTTTTCGACGCCGCGCTCGTGGGCGCATCTGTCGCGTGCGTTTGAATTGGCGGAAAAAGGTGGGTTGCTCGATCACGCAACCCGACGGGCGCTGGCGTTTGGTCGCTTGTCGCCGGAAGACGCGGCTGTGTTCTGTGCGCTGGCAGAAGAAAGCAGCGGGCCTGTGCAGCCGCTGGAAAAATACATCAGGGAGCCAGATCTGCTGCCGACCGGCTCATCTGCGCGCTGGTTTATTCTCGATTGCATCCGCCAACATGTGCGCGATGGGAAAGCCGATGCGCTGCCACCGCGGCTGATCAACCGATTTATGCGGAGCCTATCGCATGAGCATCAACTGATCCTATTGACGGGCATGGTTGAGAAGTGGGGGGAGATTGGTGCTGAAAGCGCAATGTTTGACTTGCTGAAGAAAGTTTCTGCGGGATGAGTGGCGCTCGGCAGAAATCGACACATGAAAATGGGCGCGAGCCTGACCCTGACCGCGTCGCGCTTGATCGAATCACGCGTGGGTTGCGGATGGTGACGGTGCCGTTTCCGCATTTGTCGGGGCTTGCGGCGGCTGTGCGTGTGGCCATTGATAATTCAATCCCGACGATGGGTGTCTTTGCATCGGGACGCTTGGTGGCCAATGCGGCGTTCACACAGAAGCTTTCGGCGGCTGATTTGCAGTTTGTACTCGCGCATGAGCTGCTGCACTTAGCACTTCGGACGCATGATCGTGCCGTCGGATCTGCCCCGCTCGAATTCAACTACGCGCATGACTACATTATCAATGACATACTGCGCCATGCACTCGACGTGTCAGCAATTCCCGCTGGGGGACTCGATATGGCCGGCGCGCGCGAGCGGTCGGCCGAGGACATCGTACTTGAAATGCGCCGCAATGGGCCATCAACATCGTCTCGATCGCGCGTATGGGACGGCGAGGTTGTCACTATCGAAATCGTGCTTGCCAATGCCAACCAGTCGTCCTCAGGCGATAGTGGCGACGTGCTTGATGCCAAGCGCGAGCGAGAGATGTTTCCTCAGGACAGCGCAGAACAAGACGCACGCACCCGAGCGATCAAGGACTTGGCAGCAAAAGGCATGGCAATGGCTGCGGCTATTGGTTTGATGCGTGGACGCGGCTCAGATGGGGGCGGGACGCAGCAGAATGTTCGGGCGCTGCGCGGCATTTATCGGACACCCTGGCATGTCGCGATCCAGCGTTGGCTTGAAGGCGTTACACCTGGTGAGCGCACGTTTACGCGCGCATCGCGGCGTGGCGCTGAAGGCACGGATGTGGTCATGCCAGGACGCCAGCGACACGCGACGATGCTCAACGTCATTCTCGATACGAGCGGCTCAATGAGCAATGAAATTCCCTCTGCCTTGGGCGCGATTGCCGATTTTTGCGAGGCAACGGGTATCGATGAAATACGCGTGATTCAGTGCGATACGGCGGTGACGTCGGATGAGATGCTATCGCCGAGTGAGCTGGCGGAGTACGAAGTGCGCGGCTACGGCGGCAGCGATCTTAGCCCGGCGTTGTTGGCATTTGCAGAAGATCCGCGTGTGACGGCGGCTATCGTCATTACGGATGGGGATATTACGTATCCGCAGGACACAATGCCGTTTGCAGTGCTCTGGGCCGTGCCCGGCGAGACGACGACATTTGAGCCGCCTTATGGGCGAGTTGTCATGATGCAGCGAGGAAACGAGTCATGAAAGTCGTACAGGAATTGGTCACTTACTTTGATCGACGCGGAAAATTATCGCGGCGGCAACTGCGCACGATGCTCGACGACAATAAGATTGCGGGCGATGCGCCGACGAATGTGCAGGGGCTGTGCGATGTCACGGGTTCGGTCTACTATTTCCGGATCACGGGCGTGGTCGAGGGGCAAGTGTGGGGCTCGGGGCCTTACACGCGCGACAGTGCACTTGGTGCGGCGGCAGTGCATGCGGGGTTGTTGAAGCCTGGTGCGACGGCTGTCTTGCGCATGACCGTTGTGCCGCCGCTGCCTAAGTATCCCGGCACAATCAGCAACGGCGTAACGACATCTGACTATGGCGAATTTCCGCACTGTTGGGAGTTATCGAAGATTTAGATCGCCTCGTTAATTGAGACTCCAAAGGGCGACGTTCAGGGCTGACGCGTAAGTGACCCATACGAGGTAGGGCACAAACAGGAGCGACGCCCATCGATCGATCGGGCGGGCGAGCACGATAAAAGCCACGATGCTCAGCCATACGACCGATATGTCGGCGAGGGCGAGGCCGATGTTGTGTTGGCCGAACATCAGATAGGACCAGAGGCCGTTAGCTGCGACATTGAATAACCAGATACCGAGGGCGAGCGAGACGCCACCAGCACGCCAAACGCGCCATCCAGCAACGGCGATCATCATGTAGAGAATAGTCCAGACTGGACCGAACAACCAATTCGGCGGTGTCCATGCAGGTTTGTTGAGCGAGGCATACCAGAGGCCCGGCATGTAACGGCTGCCGAAGACGGCTGCGACCGCCACAATTCCCACAAAGACCGCCAGGGCCGAATACCTTCTGAATTGCGACATTGGGGCTGATCTTTCGGCGACTAGGATGGGTGTGATCTTATTGATCAACGGCAAAACGCGGCGCTTGGATCCCTCAGCAGGATTGCGTCGGGGAGCTGAAACGTGCACTGAGACGCCATCATGACGACACCCCACCCCTTCGCTGTCTATATCCACTGGCCGTTTTGCGCGCAGAAATGCCCGTATTGCGACTTCAACAGTCATGTACGGCATGATGGGTGGGACGAGGCAGCGTATCTCGGCGCGTATCTCACTGAATTGCGGGAGACGCGGCGGCTTACCGGGCCGCAGCGTGTGCATAGTATTTTCTTTGGAGGCGGCACGCCGTCGTTGATGCAGCCGCAAACGGTTGCGGGGCTGATTGATGAGGTCGCGCGACTGTGGACGATGGAGCCTGACGCGGAAATTACACTTGAGGCCAATCCAGGCAGCGTTGAAGCGGATCGCTTCAAGGGGTATCGGGCGGCAGGGGTCAATCGTGTGTCGGTGGGTGTGCAGTCGCTCATTGACGCCGACCTCAAGGCACTTGGACGCATCCATTCAGTCGCAGAAGCGCGGCGGGCGGTTGGGATTGCGCAAGCGACGTTTGAGCGGACATCGTTTGATCTGATTTACGCGCGCCAGCATCAGACATTGCAGTCATGGGAAGCAGAACTGCGTGACGCGTTGTCGTTTCAGGCAGGGCATCTGTCGCTCTATCAATTAACGATTGAGCCGCAGACGACGTTTGAGCGGCTGTATGCGGCGGGGAAACTGACGTTGCCGGATGGCGATTTGAGCCATGATCTTTATGCGATGACGCAGGCGATGACGGAGGCAGCAGGTATTCCGGCGTATGAGATTTCCAACCACGCGCGTCGGGGCCAAGAGAGTCGGCACAATCTCGTGTATTGGCGCTATGGCACCTATGTGGGCGTGGGGCCGGGTGCGCATGGGCGGTTGCTGATTGATGGCGTGCGGCATGGGACGGTGGCGGAGAAAATCCCTGAGGCATGGATGAAACGTGTGCTCGATAAGGGGCATGGGCGCGTCGAAGACGATGTGATCGGACCGCGCGAAGGGGCGGATGAAGCTTTACTGATGGGGCTGCGGTTGGTTGAGGGTTTTGATCTGGCGCATTGCGCGAAGATTGGCGGCGTGAGGCCGACGCGCGAGGCCATCGATGAGCTGGTCGGGCACGGGATGATTGAGCGCCTGGGCGGCACGCGCATTCGCGCGACGGCGCAAGGTCGACTGGTGCTCAATCGCGTGGTGCTTGAGTTGTCGAAAGCGTTTGAGGTGATGTGAGAGTCGGGCTTCGTTTTGCAGCGCTCGTGGACGTTGGGTTACGCGCGGATCGAAGATGAAAGACTGCTTGAGCGAGCCGTGGCCGCGCTAACCCAACCTACAATTTAGATCGCAACCAACACCCACTACTTTGCACTTTGTCGCCCGCGCGACGATCAGGTTTTGACTGCGAGTTTGTCTTGGGTTTTGTTGTCGAAATCTGAGGCATCGTGGCGTTCGTGGAGTTGGGTTGCGGGTTCGCCGAAGACGCGATTGACCATGCGGCCGCGTTTGACGGCGGGACGGGCGTCGATCTGTTTGGACCAGCGCTGCACATGTGCGTAGGAGCTGACATCAAGAAATTCACCGGCGCTATAGAGGCGGCCAAGCACGAGTTGACCGTACCAAGCCCAGATGGCCATATCGGCAATGGTGTATTCGTCGCCGGACATAAACGCGTGTGTTGCGAGATGACGGTCGAGTACGTCTAATTGACGTTTGGTTTCCATGGCGAAACGGTCGATGCAGTATTGAATTTTTGTAGGCGCGTAGGCGTAAAAATGGCCGAAGCCGCCGCCGAGGTAGGGGGCGCTGCCCATTTGCCAAAAAAGCCACGACATACATTCAGTGCGTTGTGCATGATCTTTCGGCAAGAAGGCGCCGAACTTTTCTGCGAGATAGAGCAGGATGGCACCTGATTCAAACACTCGCGTAGGCGGCGTGGTGCTGTGGTCCAGCATGGCGGGAATTTTTGAATTGGGATTTACAGCGACGAAGCCACTACCGAATTGTTCGCCATCGCCGATTTTGACGAGATAGGCGTCGTACTCGGCGCCTTTGAAGCCCAGCGCAAGCAGTTCTTCGAGCATCACCGTCACTTTGACACCATTGGGCGTCGCGAGGGAGTAAAGCTGTATCGGATGCGTGCCGACAGGGAGCGCTTTGTCGTGCGTGGCGCCAGCGATGGGTCGATTTATATTAGCGAACTTGCCGCCGTTGCCTGGCTCCCATTTCCAGACTTGCGGCGGCGTGTAGGCGTTCTGATCGCTCATCGGTTTTCCCGCATCCATTGCATGGTCATGGCCGCACCTCGGTCACTGGCGAAATGTAAGGGGTAGAGGCGGAATGAGCAACGATGGCAATTTCACGCCTTTGCGACTAGCAAAATCGGTCATTGCTCGACGCAAAAAAGACGCTGCCGCGCGTGGTGCGCGGCACGTCAATTAAGACAGAGGCTTGTCATCACAGCGACAGAAGCTCAAGCGCCCATGCAGGGCGCTGCGCTTTACTTGGCGTTGCGCGTGCGCTTTGCAATTTTGGCTTCGCGCTTCAGTGCGTTTTTGGCTTTGCGTTGCTTGGCTTGGATGGCCTTGCGGCGGCCGTCGTTCATTTTTGGCATGTCATGTTCCTTTGTTCGCGCCACCTCTATCGCTCATCGCGGCTGTTTGCAACAGGGCCGAGAATGACTAACTGGCGCGAACAACCAATTTGGGTCAGGCGGGAACTAGGCCCAATTGGCGCTTAGCTTGTTCGCGCAACACATCGATGGGCTTCAATGCGCCGTCGGCTTCGAAGTGCCAGAAGGTCCAGCCGTTGCAGGCCGTTTTACCTTGCACTTCGGCACCGAGCCGGTGGATCGAGCCATGGCCGACGCCCGTGCCTTGGTGGGCCTGGCCTGCCTTAGTGGTTAGCGCGAGTGTGCCATCGGCGCGGACTTCAGCCCAGACACGGCCGCGTTCGTCCCATAGTTTAGAGCCCGGCTCCAAGATGCCTAGCTCGATAATTTGACCGAAGGCCACGCGCGGCTCGGAGCGCTTGGATTTGGTGGTTTCGATGGCCGTGAGACTGAGCGGCTGCACGCGGTCGATACGTTCTTGGGCAGCGGCGACGTAATCTTTGTCGCGCTCGATGCCGATCCAAGTGCGCCCGAGACGCTTTGCAACAGCGCCGGTTGTGCCGGTGCCGAAGAAGGGATCGAGCACGACATCGCCGGGGTTTGACGATGACAAGATAATGCGATGGAGCAAGGCTTCCGGCTTCTGTGTTGGGTGGGCTTTGCGGCCGCCGTCGTCCTTTAAGCGCTCGGGGCCGGAACAAATCGGAAGCAACCAGTCGGAGCGCATTTGCAAGTCGTCGTTAAAGGCTTTCATAGCTTCGTAGTTGAACGTAACTTTGGATTTTTGATCACGTCCGGCCCAGATAAGGGTTTCGTGGGCGTTGGTGAAGCGTTTGCCGCGGAAGTTCGGCATCGGGTTGGCTTTGCGCCAAATCACGTCGTTCTGGATCCAGAAACCGAGATCTTGCAACGTGACCCCGACGCGGAAAATATTGTGATAGCTGCCGATGACCCAAAGCGCGCCGTCAGGCTTTAAGACGCGGCGGCATTCGGCGAGCCAGCTTTGCGAGAATTTATCGTAAGCAGCGAAGGAGGCGAATTTGTCCCAGGCCTGATCGACGCCGTCGACGCGGCTATCGTTGGGGCGGAGGAGGTCACCGGCTAGCTGTAAGTTGTAGGGTGGGTCAGCGAAGACCAGATCGACGCTGGCTGAGGGAAGCTTTGCCAATTCGGCTAAGCAGTCGCCATGGAGAATGCGGTTTTTGGGCACTGCGGACACTTGTCCGACGTTCGACACAGACGCTTTGCGACGCGACGCCATAGTTTTAAACTCCAGACGCAGTACAGGACCAACTCAGATCTCAAGTCGCAGTTCGGCATTACCGCAAGCGCTTAGCAAGCGGGGCCAGTGAGACATAGACCCGGAGTAACCTTTGGGTGAGTAGAGTTAAGAGAACCTTAACGCCATGACGACTAGGAATCATGCAAGTGAGGCGAACGAAGGGCGAACGTTGCGGACTCAACTGTTAACGCAGATACGCCACAGGTGCGCATACAAACGTGCAATCGCGGCAGTTCGCAGCAAGAGTTTCGCATGCCAACGCGTTGACGCGCGGCGCTGGCTCGGCTCTGGTTTTTTTTACATGCGAGACTGCTCGCGTGATGGAGATGCTGGACGATGAACTTGGTGCGGCCAAAGATCAGCGCTGATCGTTTACTGGAGAGTGCGCGTGACCTTGTGCAGCGTTGTGGGGGGCGCGCGTTTCGGTCGCTTGCTGTTAGTGCTGTGCTTGCCATGACGCTGGCCGCATGTTCGGGCGGCAACCCGTCGCTGACACAACCGAATGCGACTGACCAAACCAAAGCCGCAACCAAGCGTGCGCCTGTGGTTGACCGCGATAACGCGCCGGTGTCGTTGAGTTCGCGCGATGCGGACGCGCCGCCGCCTGAGGCGGGGGACGTGCGGGCGAAAGTCAAAATTGGATTGCTTGTTCCGCTGACCGGCGCGGGACAGACGGCGATTATTGCGCAGAGTTTACAAAAGTCGGCTGAACTCGCGGTTGCTGATCTGCGGGCATCGCATGTGCAGTTGATTGTGAAGGACGATAAGGGCACACCAGAAGGAGCGCTTGCAGCGGCGCAAGAGTTGGTAGGGGAAGGCGCTGAAATCGTGCTCGGGCCGATGTTTTCTAAATCCGTGCAGACGGCATCGGCAGTAACGCGATCAAAAAATATTCCGATGGTTGCGTTCTCCAACGATCGCGCTGTGGCTGGCACGGGCGTGCATCTACTTAGTTTCCTAGCGGGGCCCGAGGTGCAACGCGTCGTTAGTTATGCAGCGGCCCAAGGCAAGAAGCGCTTGGTGGCTTTTGTGCCTGATGACGCCTATGGCAAGCTTGTTGAGCAAGCGTTGCGCGATGCGGTACTGAAGGCGGGCGTGAAACTGGTCGCGCTGGAGACCTATCCAACCGACGGCAACGGACGAACGTCGCCAGTGCTTGAAAAATTCAAGAAGCTGCGCGATGAAATGCGAGCGACCGAAGAGCACGGCGATCCCATCGATGCGATTTTTATTCCAGGTGGCGAGGAAACGGTGCAGCTTATCGGGCCTCTCTTCAAACAAGTGGATCTCGACCCGACAAAAATAAAAGTGCTTGGCACAGGCGCACTTGATACGCCGAATGCCGGACGCGACCCGGCGTTTGTCGGCACCTGGTTTGCCACACCAGACCCCAAAGGATTCAAAGATTTTTCAGAACGCTACGCGAAGGCAAATGGTCACGCTCCGCCGCGCATTGCGTCACTCGCATATGATGCCACCAGCCTCTCAGCTGCTTTGGGCACCGCGCCTCCAGGGGCGCGATTTATTCCGTCGGCAATGACGCGGCAAAGTGGTTTTACGGGCGTCGACGGCTTGTTTCGCCTAACACAAGAAGGGCCAGCAGAGCGGGCACTCGCTATCATGGAAGTGCGCGAGCTTGGTGCGCAGGTCATCGATCAAGCGCCACAGTCGTTCGATGCGGGCAAGTCCGGTGGCGGTGCAAACTAAAAGTGATCCGCTAAAAGCAGGTGGCGACGAATTTCTTGAAGGCGTTGGCGCGATGGGAAATGGCGTGCTTGTCGTGGGCGGCCATCTCACCAAACGTGAGTGTTTGACCATCAGCGACGAAGATGGGATCGTAGCCGAAACCATTGGTGCCGCGCGGCGGATACACAAGTTGGCCGAAAACACGACCTTCAAAAACACGATCCTCGCCGTCAGGAAATGAAAGAGTGAGGGCTGAGACAAAATGCGCGCGTGGTCGCGTTTTCATATCGATGCCGCGCTGATCGAGTTCACGGGCAACGCGTGCCATGGCGGCGGAGAAATCTTTGTTGCGTCCGCCCCAACGCGCTGAGAAAATGCCGGGTGCTCCATCGAGCGCATCGATGCAAAGACCACTATCATCGGCGAGTGCTGGGTGGCCGGAGGCTTTGGCTGCCGCACGCGATTTGAGCAGCGCATTGGAGGCGAACATGGTTCCGGTTTCGTCGGGCTCGGCGAGATTGAGTGTGGCTGCGGAGATCGCATTCAATCCGTAAGGACGAATCAGGTCGTCGATTTCGCGCACCTTACCTTGGTTGTGCGACGCGACGACAAGTGTCATGCCCTTTGTGAGACGGCGCATCATTTGTGCCTTTGTTTGAAAATTGATGCGCCGATCACGTTGGCGCTTCTAGCCGACTGTCAATTTCTGCAGGGCGACGAGTTCGCGAGTGCCTTTCTCGGCGAGCGCCATGAGCTCGCCGTACTGCGCGGCGGAAAAAGGCACGGTCTCTGCTGTGCCTTGAATTTCGACAATACCGCCCTTGCCGGTCATAACAAAATTGGCATCGGCATCTGCGCCGCTATCTTCGATATAATCGAGATCGAGTACGGCATTGCCGCCGACGAGCCCAGCGGAGACTGCTGCAACGTGGTCGCGCAGAACTTCCCCCTTCAACATGTCGCGTGCCTTCATCCACTGCAGGCAATCATGCAACGCGACCCAGGCGCCGGTGATGGCCGCTGTGCGCGTACCGCCGTCTGCTTGGATAACATCGCAGTCAATTGAGATCTGACGTTCGCCCAGCGCTTTCAAATCAACAACGGCGCGAAGTGCGCGGCCGATGAGGCGCTGAATTTCCTGAGTGCGGCCAGATGGCTGGCCGTTGGTGACCTCGCGGCGTGTGCGCTCTTTGGTTGCACGTGGCAGCATCGAATATTCAGCCGTGACCCAGCCGCGACCTTGACCTTTGAGCCAAGGCGGAATGCGTTCTTCGAGACTGGCCATGCAGAGCACATGAGTGTTGCCAAATTTAATCAGGCACGAGCCCTCGGCATGCATCGACACACCGCGCTCAATGGAGATGCGGCGGAGTTCGTCGTTTTGACGTTTAGAGGGGCGTGTTGTTGCCATTGGTACTGAATGCCTTGAGGTTCGTGCGAATTTGCGCGCAACCTAGGCGACACCGGCCACGGGGGCAAATTGTTTTGTGCCAGACCTCAACTCTCAAACACGCTGAAATTGCAATACTGAACACTACTGCGACTGGCTAACGCTCCAAATGATCACGTCGCCACTAAATTGGACTACTTCGAACACTACTCGCGCTATACCAATTTTTGTGACCCATATCTCGCGCCCGGGCCACGCATACAGGCGCCGACAGTAATCTTCGTAATTTTTCTGCAGTCTAAGTTTCAACGATATTGACGCCCCGAAAGCTCGCATCCGATCATCATCGTTAGAGACTGCGCGCAATCCTACATATGCAAAATCTTCGAAACGTACTTTCATTAACCTACGCCGCGAATGCTGGATTACGATTCAGTTCTGATTCTGCAAACGCAACGTCAGCGTCAGTAACTTCGACTGGTTGGAGCCAGAAAGCGGTATCGTAATGTATGACTTCGCCAAAATTTACCGCTTCCCAAGCAGCATTGTGAGACAACTCACTTATCTCGCGCGCAGACCTCCTACACACAAATTCGATTACGTCGTCCAGTATGCTTAGACCAAGATTGCCAAGGCGCTCCGTCTTAGGCTTTGTGACCGCCTCGTAATCAACCTTTTCGAAGCCGAAATAGTCCCGCCGTTGAATGACTAAGTCGCCCTTTCGGCCCAGTTCTTCAACAACCGATGAAAGCTGTCTGGCGCAAGGACCAAACCGCTGCTTCAAATACTGAACGCCGGTTAGAGGTTTGCCACTCGTTGCAAAATGTAGCATGTCTGCAAAATACAAAATTTTATGCAGCTTAACATTCCCTAGTTCCGACTTATCACATCGGCTGCAAATGTAATGCACGGCGTCTAGCAGTTTGAGCCTGTCGCATTTCGGCTCAACAATGTTGAACTCCATATGGACTACCTCCCCTTTAATTATGTCAGAATCATACACTGAACGAATAGAGAACACAACGTTTCTTAGTAGGCTTCACTGAGTTGTGCTCGTACCGACAACCAAAGTTGTAGGGGCTATCCGGAAAGCGATGACACGGCCTACAACTTCTTGCGCACAATTAACTTGGACAGAAATACTGAGCGGGTTTCGACCGCGGCGAGGCCGACACTTGAGAACATAGCGTTGAAATCATCTATGGCGTAGTGGCGGAAGTAGGGCTCATGGAAGCGGACAGGGAAGCTTTCTAGCAATCCGTCCCAACCGGGTTTGTCGCCCATTTGAAGGCTATCCATAAATATGAGCGTGCCGCCGGGCTTCAGAACACGTGCAAATTCGGCTGCGACGTTGCGGCGCGCGTCAGGTGGCAATTCATGGAACAAGAAGACGCTGGTGACGATGTCTTGACTTTGGTCGGGCAGCGGGATTTTTTCCCCGTTGGCTTTTAACCAGGTGGCTGATCGTAAACCAGTAAGCTGACGCTCGGCCTCGGCAAGGTAGGGCGCGGAGAGATCAAGACCAGTTAATTTCATGGCTGGGTAGGCCAATCGCACCTGGCGCAGAAAGCGACCTGTACCGCAGGCCACGTCGAGCAGCGCGAGCGTGCGCTGATCGCGACCGCGGACGGCGTCGGCGATGGGGCGCAGGCAGGCGCGGCGCATAGGACCAGCCATGCCGATGAATAGCGTTTCGACTTGAACGTCGTAGAGCCGCGCACTTTCGTCGGAGAGGTAACCGCCGGTTTGGAAATGAAAATCCTGACGGAAATAATCGGGTATATCTGGATCGTTGGCGGCGGGGGCCGCGCGTGCACTGGATGCATCCTCGGCGGCGCGGCGGCTCAAAGCATCCGGCAAGTCTGCCAGCATGGCGCGGACGCGGGCGAGAAACTGCTGCGGTGTATCTCCCGCTTCAGGCATTGCTGGGTAGATACCGGCGCCGACGTTGGCTGCGTCCTCGGCGAGAAGAGCGCCGAGATCAGCGAAAAGTTCGCGCTGCGTCGGTACAGGACGCGAGGGTTTGTAGCTATTGGTATGTCCTAGATTGCTGGTGTGGCGGGCGATCACGCGACTTAAGCCGTAAAACCAGCCGAGACGTGCAATTCCGTTGGCGAGTTGAGCCGAACTCGCAATCATCGTGCGCATGTTGCTCCTCCAGGGCGCGGGTGAACGTCGCGGCATTGAAGATCACGACGTTTGGCACGTTTTGAAATCAAAAGTTGCAGTGCGCGCCAACCACCACCTTCATTTGTCTCTCAAGTTAGAGACCTTAGACGTTTGTTCAGATACGAAAAATTCAATGGCCGACAATATAGGATCCACCACGCAGCTCACGTAAACCACGCCCTCTATTGTGTGGTTATGTTTTCTAAATGACCGACTGCGACAATATTATCCACATTGTTTCCACAGCAAAGTGAGGGGATGTCGCAACCTCGTCACAGAGTCTAGTGGCGGATTTATTCCCAAGCTGATAGAAAATTTTTAACGGTGCTGTTGATCCCCCTCAACCCAAGCATCGATCCAAGCCCTGATCGCTCCCCCGCGATTGGGGTTCTTTTTTTGTAGGCTGATAAGCAATCGCATCCGGCACACCACTATTGAGCTGGCCGGATGCGACAGTGATGTTACTTCACTGTTACGGTAATGACTTCGCTGGTGACCGGCGGGTTGTGTGGGATGTGGTTGTGGTCACCGAGCACGAGCTGGAGCGTGTGTTTACCTGCTGGCAATGCCAACGAAGTTTCGGTTTGGCCGTTGCCGAAGTGACGGTGTTTATCGTCGGCGGGTAGTGGTGCCATGCCATCAAATTTCGCTTGGTTGACCAAAATGTGATGGTGTCCAGTGTCTTTCTTTTCGACGCCCGCAGGGGCCACTCCCATGCCTGACAAGCCCATTTTAACGACAACTGGACCAGTGATTTCAGCACCATTTTTGGGTTCTATGAAATAAACTTTTCCAGCGGCAGGGGCTGGCGTGCGAATGTCTTGCGCGACTGCGATGGTGGCGAGCGATACGGCTGCTGCGGCGATAAGTAAGCGTTGCATCAGATGTCCTCCCGGGACGATAGAATGTGCTAGATGTGATTGACCGGCTGGTCATTGAACCGGGTCGTACGTTGGTACGCCGCGACTCCATTGCCGGATCAAGTCTTAACTGCAGGCGAGACGACAGTGCGAGACGATACAGGCAATAGCAAGATCATACGAGTCGTAAGCACAAGCGATGGGTCCAAAACTTTGCGTCTTGACCAGGCGCTGGTGACGCAAGCGCTCGCACGTAGTCGCTCGCAGGCAGCCGATCTTATTCGGCGCGGTTTTGTTAGCATTGACGGCGTTGTCGCGCTCAAAGCCAGTCAAAGCGTCGGAACTCAGCAACGCGTAGTGATTTCAGACGCGGCACCTCTGTTCGTCGGTCGAGGCGCGGAGAAGTTGATTGCCGCGCTCGATCAGTTTGAATTCGAGCCCGATGGTTGCATCGCGCTCGATATTGGGGCGTCGACTGGAGGGTTTACCGAAGTCTTGCTCAAACGCGGGGCGGCAAAGATTTATGCTGTCGATGTTGGACATGGGCAATTGCACGCGAGCCTTACAAGTAATCCGCGCGTGATCAATTGCGAGGGGATCGACGCTCGTTCTATTGATGCGGTCTTGGTGCCAGATTTGGTTGGCGCTATCGTTGCCGATGTCAGCTTTATCTCAGCGACCAAAGCGTTACCGGCGGCGTTGGCGCGAGCCGATCGGGGCGCATGGCTTGTACTCCTGGTGAAGCCACAATTTGAAGCGGGACGCGCTGCGGTTGGCAAGGGCGGTATCGTGCGCGATGAAGCCGTGCAGCGGCAGTGCGTTGAGGCGGTCATTGGTTGGCTTGAGACGAGCATGGGCTGGCGTGTGCTCGGCGCCATGCAATCGCCAATAACTGGTGGCGATGGCAATCAAGAGTATCTGGTCGGAGCGGTGCGGGCATGAACAGTTTTAGGATTGATCGCATTGGCAGCGGAGGTGATGGCGTCGCTGAAGGTCCTGATGGTCCGGTCTATGTTCCGTTTGGGCTACCGGGCGAGATCTATGAGCGAGATGCAGGTGGTTATTTCAGTCTCAAAGGGCCTGACTCTGAGCAGCGCGTTGGGGCGCGTTGCCAGCATTTTGGCGTATGTGGCGGCTGCATAGCACAGCACATGCGGCGCGACGTTTACGAGGCCTGGAAGCGCGGACTTGTCGCGGGTGCATTTAACGCGCAGGGGCTAGCGGCGCCTGATTTTTCATTTGTCTCTGTAGCACCTGGATCGCGACGGCGATGCACACTGACGGCGGCGCGGGCGCGCGATGGCATTCGACTAGGGTTTCATGCGGCGAAAAGCCATGATTTAATTGGCTTACGTGAATGTCCGGTGCTGATGGATGCTATCGTTTCACGGTTCGATGGCTTGGCGGCAGTGGCCAACACCACGTTCGGAATGATGAGCAAAAAGGCGCGCGAAGGCACAGTGCGATTGCAGGTGTCGGCGCTTGGTGGCGCTCTCGACGTGGCGATTGATGCGACGGGCGTCAACGTCGATGTGGACGGGCGGACGCAATTGGCGGATTTGGCTGAGCGGCACGGGTTTCAACGTATTGCCATTGGAGACGATGTCGTTGTGCTCAGGGACATTCCGCCTTTGGTGACATCGGCCGGAGTTATCACTCCGCCGCCCGGGGCGTTTTTTCAAGCGGTCGAGAGCGCCGAACGAACGATGGCGGACGCTATCGTTACTGGTCTTGGCAAATCGAAGCGTGTGGCTGATCTCTTCGCAGGCATCGGGACGTTTACACTACCAATTGCGCGGAAAGCTCGTGTTATGGCTATTGATAGCGACAAGACGGCGCTGGTGGCGCTCAAGGAGGCTGCTAACCGTTCGCAGGGCTTGAAACCGGTGTCGACACTGTTGCGCGATCTGTTTCGGGAGCCATTGTCGCCAATGGAATTGGCTGACTTCGACGCCGTCGTGATGGACCCACCGCGTGCGGGCGCCAAAGCACAGGCGGAGGCGGTGGCTAAGTCCAAAATCGGTACAGTTGTGATGGTGTCCTGCAATCCGGCGACCTTGGCGCGCGATGTCGGAGCGCTGTTGGCTGGCGGGTTTAAACTGGGTCCAATGGTGGCCATCGACCAATTCTTGTGGACTGGACACCTGGAAGCGGTGGCAGTGCTCAAACGGTAAGTGACGGTTTTGATGCCTACTGGGGGATTGCCAATAAATTGGGCAACTCGACGCTGGCATCCCTCAGACCAGCGCGATATAAATACCGAATGATACATCATTGCATTAACGGGCAACGTACCTGGCAGGCGATTGGGTTTGCTGGACAATCGTTTTGCCAGTTTTCCGAGGGCAGGCTATGACCCCGTCAGTTCAAATTGATCGGCTGCACACCATCGACCTACAAAATCCCGGTCATGGACATGGGGAACGGCATGATCATGGCGCGTGCGTTGTGTCGGCGCTGGAACGGGCGCGGACGGCGTTCGGCGATAAAGGCATGAAATTGACACCACTGCGACAGCGGGTGTTTGAGGAAATTGCTGGGTCGCACGATGCACTCGGAGCGTACGATATTTTGGACCGTATGGCGCGCAAGTCGGGTGAGCGGTTAGCGCCGATTTCAGTCTATCGGGCGATTGACGCGCTGCTAGCGGCGGGTGTGGTGCACCGCATTGAAAGCAAGAACGCGTTTTATGCCTGTCATGCGCCGCATCAGGGGCAGGAGCGACATATCGCGCTGGTGTGCGAAAGATGCCAAACGGTGATTGAAGTATCGGGTGCGGACATTTTTGCGGCAATGGAAACAGCAAGTGCTGCCTGTGGGTTCAAGCTGTCACTCGCGGTGGCGGAAGGCGCTGGATTGTGCCCGTCCTGCGCGACGTTGCTACCGATTGTGCTGGCGACTGATTTGGTGACGCAGCCATGATCCCATTGTTTGATTTGGCGTGCGCTGTTACAGCGTCGGCTGATGGACGTGATGATGCCGCCCCAACGACCGGACAGCCTATTGTGCGGAGGAGTGGGCAAGCGCACCACGGTCATGATCATCACCACGTACACGATGACGATGACGATGACGAACATGATCACGATCATGGACCTCCACAGCCGCATTGTGCTGATGCGCTTCTCAGCGCGCGACAGCTCAGCTTCAATCGTGGTCGGCGGCGGATTTTGCAATCGGTCGACCTTGAAATCCGTGCGGGCGAAATCCTAACATTGATTGGCCCCAATGGTGCGGGCAAGACGACACTGGTCAAATTACTTCTCGGCATTGAGCGCCCCAGCAGTGGCAGTATTCAGCGGCAAGGCGGCTTGGTCGTTGGTTATGTGCCGCAGAGATTTGATCTTGATCGTGCCATGCCGATGACTGTGCAACGGTTCTTGACACTCAGCGGGCAACCTCTCGACGTGGAGGGCGCTGAAAAACTACTCAGCGAGGTTGGTGCGTCGGGTTTGGCAGAGCGGCAGTTTGCCGAGCTTTCAGGCGGCGAATTGCAACGCGTGCTCATTGCGCGCGCGCTTGTTCGGTCGCCGCAGCTGGTGGTGCTCGATGAGCCGGTGCGAGGGGTCGACTACGTCGGCGAGGCTGAGCTTTATGCGCTTATTTCTCGTCTGCGAACCGAACGCCGCATTGGTGTGCTCCTCGTTAGTCATGACTTGCATGTCGTGATGGCGCAGAGTGATCGAGTGCTTTGCCTCAACGGGCATGTGTGTTGCTCAGGTGTGCCTGAAACAGTGGCGCTGCATCCTGAATATGCGCGGTTATTTGGACCGAAGACGGCAAGGTTGCTCGGCCTCTACACCCACGCCCATGACCACGGTCACGATTTATCTGGTGCGCCAGTACCGCGCCGCGATGGCGGAGATGCATCTTTATGACCGAACAATTTATGCTTCATGCGCTCGCCGCTGGGCTTGGGTTGGCTTTGATCGCCGCCCCTCTCGGCTGCTTCGTGACGTGGAGGCGGATGGCGTATTTTGGTGAGGCTGTTTCGCAGAGCGGCCTCATCGGTGTGGCACTTGGGCTGGTGTTTGCGATCAACACGACGGTCAGCGTGCTAGCAACAACCTTGGTTGTGTCTGGGCTACTGGTGTTGCTCAGCCGTCAAGACAAAGTTCCGCTCGATAGTATTCTCGGAGTTATGGCACATGCGGCGCTGGCGATTGGGGTGGTGGCTGCCTCACAAATCAATACTGCGCGCAATGATTTGCTGATGTCGATTCTGTTCGGCGACGTGTTCTCAGTTACACGCGGGGATCTTATTTGGATTTTTGTTGCCGGCTTAGCGGCGCTGGTGGTGTTGATAAAGATCTGGCGGCCATTATTGTCGATTTCTGTGCATCCCGATATGGCTGCAGCCGAAGGCATCAATATTGACCGTATTTCACTGATTTTTGTAATGTTGCTCGCGGTCGTTGTCGCGATCTCGCTCAAGATTGTGGGTGCGCTGGTGACAATTGCGTTCCTGATCATGCCAGCCGCCTCGGCGCGACCGTTCTCGGAAACGCCAGAGCAAATGGCATTTTTCGCGACTATCTTCGCGCTGCTTTCGACAGCACTTGGGTTGCTGGCGTCTTACTCCGCAGACATTCCTGGCGGGCCAGCCGTCGTGCTCGTACTCTCCATCGTGTTCACGATTTCTATGATTGTGAGTTTGGGGCGGGCGGAGAGGTAGGCGGCACTGGATGTGCCGCCAGCGTGTGCCTCACTTCAGCGTAATTGCAAGGCCGCTGAGATCGACGTTAGCAAGGAGCCCGACTTGTTTGCCGGTCAGTTGGAGCACGGCACCCTTCTGGTTGGTGAGCACAATAGCGCGAGCGCCGGTCCCAAGTGCGAGGCCCGCGCCTGCTGCGCCGTAAACGCCCGCAACATCTGACGCGCGCGTGATATTGCTGACGCGACCTTGCAACTCAGTTTTCGAGCCGCCAAACACAATTCCGTAGTCGATTCCGCCGATGGAGAGACCATAGGTGCGACCGTGGAAATTGAGCACGCCATTGCCACCAGAACCACCGATAACAAAACCGGCTTTGTATATCGTCATCCGAACGTTGCCACTGTCGGCGAGACTGGCGGTGGTCAGGCCTGCCAGACCCATCAGTCCGAATAGTGCAGCACGCAATTTGGTTGTCATTTGCATATGTCGTCTCCTTGAGCAAACTTGCACAAAATTTGGATGGCTCATTATTCAAAACGGAATCATGATTGGCGTCTTTATGCAATCAAATGGTTGGGCAAATGGTTGGGCAAATGGTCGTGACAGTGCTACGCACTGAAAGTCACAATTCTACAGCCAGTCGTTGCAAATGTGGCGAAGTCTAAGTTTTACCCCCGAGACGTATAATAGCGGCTTTGAAATCGTAACTTGACGCGAAAGATTAACGTCAACCTTTGATTTCCGCGTCAAACCGGCGCGTGGGCGATGGGACCTGTTTTCATCGCCTGCGAACAGGGCCATAAGATCGGCACAGCTTCCCCCCCTCCGGTCGGCTCTCTGGGCTTCGATGGCATCTGCACTTGGCAATATTTTTAGACTTGGCCGCGCTGGCATCGTGTTGGCGCAGCATGGCGTAAGCTTTGTGCCCAAGGGCATGAAGGCACCGCTACCACTCAAGCTGGCACGATGGGTGACTTTGCCGTTGCAGCTCGTCACATGGCCATTCAGGATCGGCAAACCGAAAGAGCAGCGGGTGGCGCGGGCGCTGACATCGCTCGGCCCGTCGTACATCAAGCTCGGACAATTCCTGGCGACGCGTGGTGACCTGATTGGACTTGAGTTGCAGCGCGATCTGGCACACCTGCAAGACAAGCTGCCGCCATTCTCGATGGCGGAAGCGCGGCGGGCCGTCGAGGAGGCGCTTGGAGGTAAACTTGAAGATCACTTTGTGAGTTTTGGGCCGCCGGTTGCTGCGGCGTCCATTGCTCAAGTGCACAAGGCTGAGGTGATCGATAAGGCGACGGGTGAAAAGCGTACGGTTGCGGTCAAAGTTTTACGGCCTGACGTCGAGCGGCGGTTTAAGCGCGATCTCGATAGTTACCGGTTCGCGGCCGCGCTGATCGAAAAATGGTATGCGCCGATCCGGCGCTTGCAGCCCGTGGCGGTGGTGCAGAACCTTGAGCAGACGACGACGTTGGAAATGGATCTGCGGCTTGAAGCGGCGGCGATTTCTGAAATCGCAGACAATATCGTGCGGGATCGCGAGCTGGTGGATGGGCGGTGGCGCGTGCCGTCCGTTGATTGGCGGCGAACGGCGAAGCGCGTTTTGACGATTGAGTGGATCGATGGCACGCCGATCTCGGATCACGCGAAACTTCGTGCAGACGGCCATGATCTCAATGCGCTTGGGCTAACAGTGCTCAGAACTTTCCTGCGGCATGCGATGCGGGATGGATTTTTTCATGGCGACATGCATCAGGGGAACCTGTTGGTGGAAGCCGATGGCACGATTGCGGCGGTGGATTTTGGCATCGTCGGGCGGCTTGGCTTGATGGAACGACGCTTTCTCGCTGAAATTCTCTATGGGTTGATCTCACGCGACTATCGGCGTGCGGCGCAAGTGCATTTTGATGCGGGGTATGTGCCGCCGCATCACTCGGTCGAGGTCTTTGCGCAAGCGATGCGGGCCATTGGTGAACCGATTCATGGGCGCACTGCTGATGAAATCTCTATGGCTGATCTGTTGGGTCAACTGTTTGCGTATACCGAAGTGTTTGACATGAAAACACGCCCGGAATTGATTTTGCTGCAAAAGAGCATGGTCATCGTGGAGGGGGTAGCGCGCGGACTTGATCCACGGCTGAACCTCTGGACGGCGGCGGAACCGGTGGCGAAAGAATGGTTAGATATGAACCTCGGCTTGCCCGGGCGCTTGCGCGAGGCAGGGGAAGGCGCTGAATTGATGGGCCGCGTGCTTGCTGATGTGCCGCGGTTTTTGTCGACGCTTGAAGCCACGGCGCAATCGGTCGCACATATGTCACGTGATGGCTGGAGACTGGACGACGATACGGTTGATCGGTTGACGCGGGCGGGCGCGAAACGTCGACGTGGGCAAACCACGGCTTTATGGATTGGCGCAATTGCCCTCAGCGTGATGGCGTTGACGTTAGTACTTGGAAATTAATCTTGGTCGAGCAGGTGGTGAGTTCGTCGAATGTCAGTTGCACCTTTAGTTGTGACGATGGGTGAGCCTGCGGGCATCGGAGGCGAGATTGCGCTCAAGGCGTGGTTGCATTTACGACATACAGGACCGGCATTTTTTTTAATCGACGATCCGGCGCGATTAGCGAGGCTTGCTGCCAAACTAGGATTGGTTGTGCCGCTGGTTGGTATTGGCGAGCCTGCAGAAGCAGTAGCAAT